>CAZYMK010000058.1:12818-13671 GCA_964648885.1 uncultured Geobacter sp.
CATCAAGCAAACCCAGGCCTTGCAGCACAAATCGTATGAATCAATCAGGTGGTTTGCCGAGTCCAGGGATGTTTTGCTGAATAAAGACATGACCTCTGCTGACTACCACAAATATGTTGCCGGAGAGGCTGCCGATACACCGTACCTGCGTACGTCTTCAGCAGGGGCAGCTGCCAGCTTTACCCTGGGCGCAGATGAGATGGTGATCGTCTATGGCGTGAATCATGAAGCGACCGGACTTTCCACCTATTCAAATTTCAGCGTGTACAGTGAAAGGGTTTTGAACCCGTTACCTACCCTGGATTACACCTTCGGCTATGGTAACCCGGTTTGGTCAGGAATAACCGGTCTGGGCAGCAAGGACAGCAAGGATCCGGTCTACGGCTACAACCATTTTACCAACAGCGCCTATAACTACTTGCCCCGGACAAATCCCCATGCAAAGTACCTCTATGCGGTCAGAGTGCTCCGCAAGGCCCCGGCGGATCCGGACAAAAAACCGTGGATTGTGGTGCCGGAACCGACTGCAGAGGGAGGACCGGCCTCAGGCGTCGCCCTGACTGATCCGGTAACCATAGGTTATCGGGCGTATGTCAACCCGAAAACAACCCACGGGCCTGGCTACAACGACATCATTCCGGATCGTGCGATCTGGTTCAAGATGCCGAAGTGACACCGGTTACAGTATGTCTCGAGAGTGTACAAAAGCGAGAATCGGCCAGATGAACGAGCAGCCCATTACCTTTGCCCTGATGGCCAAACCATGCGGCCCGCGCTGTAACCTGCGCTGCAAATACCAATGCAGGTAAACCATAACTTCAAGGCAGGGAGACAGACATGACAAAGCAGCACA
>CAZYMK010000059.1:0-13562 GCA_964648885.1 uncultured Geobacter sp.
CATGAACAACCTGACAGGTAGTCAACCAGAGATAGCCGACGCTGGGCCTGTGTTACGGAAATCACTCAAGGTACGGCTCACCCTTCTGTCACTTTCCATTCTACTGACCTGCATCTGGGCGCTTGCCTACTACATGAGTGAGACGCTACGCAAGGATTTAGAGGATTTGCTGGGAGAACAGCTGTTTTCAACCGCCACCATCGTTGCTTCTGACATTGATAAGGAAGTTGATTTTCGCCTGAGATCACTTGAAAGAATTGCTGAAGGTGTTTTCTCAGCCACCCCCTTGAAAGATACGGTTAAATTACAAAAGCTGCTGGACGAACGACTTGTTTTGCAGAGCATGTTCAACGGCGGTTACTATGTTATCAAAGCTGATGGCACGGTAGTTGGCGATTATCCCCGGTCTACCGGTCGGATCGGCATGAATGTCAGTGAAAAAGGCTGGATGGTTGAAGCATTAAAGGGCCGCTCCGCAATAGGCAAACCGGTTGTCGGCAAAATGCTGCAGGTCCCGGTCTTTACCATGGCCTCACCGATCAGGGATACAGACGGCACCGTGATCGGTGTCCTGGCCGGCGTTATCGATCTGAAAAAACCCAGCTTTCTGGACAAGATAACCGGCAACAAGTACGGCACAACCGGTGACTATCTGCTGGTCGCACCGCAGCACCGTCTTATAGTCACCTCCAGCGACAAGGGCAGGGTCATGCAGTCACTGCCTGCAGCAGGCATCAACCCGGCAATCGACAGGAATATTGCAGGATTTGAAGGCTACACCGTATTAGTCAATCCAATGGGGGTCGAACAGCTGGCTGCGATGAAACGGATTCCGGCAGCCGGCTGGTATCTGGCGGTTGCGTTACCGACCAGTGAAGCCTTTGCCCCGATCCGTGCCATGCAGCAGCGGATTGTGTTGGCTGCACTGCTGATAACGATCCTGTCAGGAGGGCTGACCTGGTGGATGCTGCGGCGTCAACTTGCACCGATACTTGACTCGGTAACCAGACTGAATGCGCTCAGCCATACCGACATACCGGTAGCAGACTTACCGATCACCAGGCAGGATGAGGTTGGTCTGCTGATCGGGGCCTTCAACCGGCTGCTTGAAAAACTTACAACGCGGGAAGCCCTGTTATTGGAAAACGAACAGCGCCTGAAAAGCCTGGTGGCTCTCCTTCAGCACCCATCTGATACAATCCAGGAGTTTCTGGATCACGCCCTTGATGAAGCCATACGTCTTACCAAAAGCCAGGTCGGGTATATCTACTTCTATCATGAAGACCGTCAGGAGTTTGAGCTCAACTCCTGGTCAAAAGAGGTCATGCAACAATGCTCTGTGATGAACCCCCAGACATGTTATCACCTGGACAAAACCGGGATCTGGGGCGAAGCGGTCCGCCAGCGCAAAGCAATTATTATCAATGACTTAACAGCTGACAATCCCCTTAAAAAAGGATACCCCGAGGGTCACGTCCACCTCAGCCGCTTCATGACGGTCCCGGTTTTCAGTCAAGGTGCACTTGTTGCCGTGGTGGGGGTCGCGAATAAGACAAGCGAGTATAACCAGACTGACCTGCTTCAGCTGACACTGCTGATGGATTCGGTCTGGCAGTATGTTGAAAACAAAAAGGGCGAGATCGCCCTGCAGCAGGAACGGAACGAAAAAGCACACCTGGAACGTCAGCTTCAGCAGGCCCAGAAGCTTGAAGCACTGGGACGTCTGGCCGGCGGCATTGCACACGATTTTAACAACAACATCATGATTATCACAGGTAATGCCGAGTTGGCAGGAATGCAGCCGGGAATACCGGCCAAGGCACAGGAGCATCTGTACGATATAGTAAAGGCAGCACAGCATTCCCGCGACATAATCGCCCAACTGCTCGCCTTTTCACGGCAACAGGCAATAACCCCTCAAATGGTGGATGTCAATCATGCCATCACCGATATCCAGAGGTCCCTTGTTCATCTTATCGGTAACAAGAACTCCGTCAGGCTCTGCCTTGGTGATCAGGTCTGGCCGGTCAGGATTGATCCGTCGCAACTGGTGCAGGTCATCATCAATCTGGCGGTGAACGCACGGGATGCAATGCCGGAGGGGGGTGTTTTTACGATTGAAACCGGAAATGTCATGCTGGATCCCGAATGTTGCTGCTGCATCGACGACTGTGTTGCGGGTGAACATGTGCTGCTCTCCTTCAGTGATACCGGTACTGGCATAGCCCCGGAAATGATCAAACAAGTTTTTGAACCGTTTTTTACGACCAAGGAGTGCGGCAAGGGAACCGGACTTGGTCTTTCCACCGTCTACGGTATTGTCCGCCAGAATAATGGCTTCATCGCGGTGACAAGCGAGGCCGGTCAGGGTACGACCATTAAAATCTACCTGCCACGTTTCGATGCAGCGCAGGAAGAGACCATCTTATAAACAATCAAATCAGCGACTTCATAACTTAAGGGAGTGTGACCATGGCAAATATTCTGATCATCGACGATAACGAGCAGGTGCGGAAGGTGATGGCAACATATTTAGAACATGACAACCATCAGATTACGGTTGCCGCAGACGGCAAACAGGGGATCGCTCAACTGCAGTCCCAGGCATTTGATCTGGTCATAACCGACATCATCATGCCAGAGCAGGATGGGCTTGAAGTCTTGATGTGGTTAAAAACGCAGACACGTCGCCCCAAGGTGATCGCGGTGTCAGGGGGGTCTCCCTCGATTGATCTGAACTATCTGATAAACATGGCACAACGACTCTCTGCTGACAAAGTACTGCAAAAACCGATCGATTTTGCAACATTGACAACTGCCGTCCGTGAGCTGCTGGCCTGATGGCGCTTCCTCTGGAAACCATAGCAGTTGCACAGGTTTGATGCGTGCGAACAGTAGGGAGCGTTCATGAAGGTTAACAGGCTGAGACACCGGATAATCCTGGCCAATATGGTAATGCTGATTATCACAGCCAGCTGTATTGTTTTGTTGGTGAACCATTTTCAAAAAAAACATGCCCTTGAGCAGGCAGAAGAAAAATCATTGATTCTGCTGCAACACAACCTGGCGATTCATGCCTATATTAACAAACAGTTAAAGCCGAATCTGTTCGCGCTGACCGATCCGGTCCGCAGTCCTGAATACTTTGATCCAGTCTGGATGTCATCCACCTTTGCCGTGCGCGGTATAGACGGCTTGTATCGCAGTCAAATGCAGACTCCGTATTACTACAAGGAGGCTGCCATCAATGCCAGGAGCCCGGAAAACGAGGCCGATGATTTTGAACGCGGCTTTATCAATCGTCTGAGGCAAGAGCCGGGCCTCAATAAGCTGTCCGGCGTACGGTTGCTTGACGGAAACCCGTACTTTTTTACCCTGATCCGTGGCGAGAGTATGGAAAAGGGCTGCCTGCGCTGTCACAGTACCCCGGATAAAGCGCCTGATAAAATGGTTGCCGCCTACGGTGCCACGCGCAGCTTTAACCGCACCGATGGGGAGCTGGTCTCGGCCATATCCATCAGAATCCCGTTGTATGAGGCCTATCAGGAGGCCAACCATTTTTCTGCCCAATTATCACTGCTGCTGCTTGGCATCCTGCTGGTGACCTATTACCTGCAGAACCGGCTGATAACCGGTCTGGTCATAGCGCCGCTTGACCGGTTCCGCTTACAGGCAGATGCCATTGCATACAACGCTGATCAGATCGGGGCACAGATACCGGATGTCCATTCCGTGGAAATGAACGAGATCGCCCGTTCCTTCAACAATATGTCAACCCGGATCAAGCAGTTTGTTGACGGCCTTGAACAGACAATTGAGGAGCGCACCGCGCAGCTGGTTGCAAGTGAGGCCAAACTCAGGCTGCTGTTTGAGAATATGACCAACGGTTTTGCCCTGCATCAAATGTTGTACGATCAAGCTGGTAAGCCTTGCGACTATCGTTTTATTGAGGTGAACCCGGCCTTTGAAAAGCTGACCGGCCTTGCGGCGTCTCAGGTGCTCGGCAAGACCGTGCGGGAAGTAATTCCTGCAACAGAGGATTACTGGATGGAGGTCTACGACACGGTGACACGCTCAGGAGAGCCGGTTTCCTTTGATCATTACTCAGAAGGGTTGCAGCGATCTTTCAAGGTCTGGGCCTTTTGTCCCCAGCCAGGCTTCTTTGCAACGATCTTCAACGATATTTCCAACCTGGTGCAGCTTGAAGACCAGTTACGTCAATCACAAAAACTTGAGTCGATCGGGCGGCTTGCCGGCGGTGTTGCCCATGACTTCAACAACAAGCTGATGGTGATCCTGGGTAATGCGGAGTTGATTCAGATGGCGCTGCCTGACACCGCCAGACTGCCGGAACGGCTGCAGCAGATTATGCAGGCCGCTCACCAGTCACGGGATATCACCACTCAATTGCTGGCCTTTTCACGGCAGCAGCTGACGTCGCCACGTTCGGTTGAGCTGAATCAGTTGGTGCAATCAACAATGCACAACCTGTCGGTGTTGATTGGTGATGCTATCCAGATGGTTTTCATTCCTGAACAGGAGTCTGGAGTGGTGTACATCGACCCGGTCCAGCTTGATCAGATTATCATGAATCTGGTTCTGAACGCCCGTGACGCCATGCCGGATGGCGGTACCCTGACCATTGCAACGGAGCGGGTGAGTATTGATGAGCAGTCATCCCTCCTGTCAACAAAAGCTGCACCAGGCGAGTACCTGCTGCTGCGTGTCAGCGATAACGGTACAGGCATTGATGCAGAGACCCTTGAGCATATCTTTGAACCGTTTTTTACCACCAAGGAGGTCGGCGAAGGGAGCGGCCTCGGCCTCGCAACCGTCTACGGGATCGTTTCCCAAAACAATGGGTTCATTGACGTCAGCAGCCGGCCTGGTGTTGGTACGGTCTTTACGGTCTACCTGCCGGCCCTGCCGGATTGACGGGGGGCAGGGGTTGGTGTAGAGTTGCGGGCAGCTGAGACACGCAGTCGTGAAAGGCAGGCCATGCCCGAAAAGATAGCCATAGATACCGACCATATCAAGCTGGACAGCCTGCTGAAACTGGCCAATCTGGTGATGAGCGGCGGCGAGGCCAAGCAGGTCATCCAGGACGGCCTGGTGACGGTCAATGGTCAGGTGGAGACCCGACGGGGGCGTAAGCTGTACCCCGGTGACCGGATAGGATGTGTAGGGGGCGCTGAGGTAGTGGTAGCTGCCCGGTAGCCAAACTACTTACCAAGGAGGAGAACATGCTGCAGGAATTCAAGACCTTTATCATGAAGGGGAATGTGCTGGATCTGGCAGTGGGTGTCATCATCGGTGCTGCCTTTGGCAAGATCGTCAACTCGGCAGTCAATGACCTGATCATGCCGCTGGTGGGTCTGTTCATGGGCAAGGTGGATTTCAGTAATCTGTTCATCAGCCTGGGAAGCGGCACATACCCCACCGTGGCTGCTGCCAAGGAGGCCGGGGTACCGACCCTCAACTATGGCGTCTTTATCAACACCACCATTGATTTCCTGATCATGGCACTGGTGATCTTCATGATCATCAAGGCTGCCAACAAGGTACGCAAAGACGAGGAGCCGGCTCCGGTACCTCCGGCACGGGAGTGTCCGTTCTGCAAGTCGGCAGTGCATGACAACGCCACCCGGTGCCCCCACTGCACCTCACAGCTCTAAAAAACTGGTAACGGCCCGTTGCATCCAGCACGGGCTTTTTTTATTGTCCAGAACCTACCGATCGGTAGGTTCTGGTTGACAGCGCTTTTTCGGAGAGCTATATACGGTTCGGTATACTCAGCCTGTCAGAAAGGTACGTCTTGTGGCACACATGGTAATCCCTTCTTCCAATGCTCGCCAACGTCTGCTGGATGCCGCCCTGCAGCTGTTCTCCAGTAAGGGGTATGCTGCCACTTCCGTGCGGGAGCTGGTGGAGTCAGCCGGGGTTACCAAACCGGTACTTTACTACTACTTCAAAAGTAAGGAAGGGATCTACCTGGCCCTGATGCAGGAGGCACTGGGTAATTTTCATCAGGTTGCAGAGCAGGCCCTGGTAACCCCCGGCAGCGCTGACGAAAGAATTTACGGCTACTGCACTGCCCTGTTTACGGTATTCAGGCAGCGCCTGCCCGTGGCACGTCTCGTGTATGCGATGTACTACGGCCCGCCACAGGGTGCTCCCCCGATCGATTTTGAGGCGTCCTTTAGCACCATGCTAATCCATATGGAGCAGTTGGTACTGGCAGGGGTCACCAGTGGTGAGTTTCGTCCGGTTGACGCCCAAGACGTCGCCTGGGCGCTTGTCGCCCTTTTGAATACATCTATGGAAGAACAGTTCCATCAGCCAGAGCAGGTACGCATCGACTGCGCACGCCTGCTGCGGATGATTACCGTGCTGCTTGAAGGGATCAAAGCATGAAAACACACACTATACTCATTACCATCATGGCCATTGCCTTGCTGGGCGGCTGTTCAAAGAAGCAGGAGGGTGCAGTTAAACCGCCGGTTGCGGTGGAACTGGCCGCTGCAGGCGCAACTGAACTGACCGAGGGGATCGAGGTGACCGGCAATCTGGAGCCCAAGTTCAGTGCTGATATCAAATCCCAGATTCCCGGTCTGGTCAAAGAGGTGTATGTGACCCAGTGGGTGCGGGTACGCAAAGGACAGCCGCTGGCACGGATTGACGTGGCGGAGACCGAAGCGATCACCAAGCGGGCCGAGGCATCGGTGGTGGCGGCCAGGGCGCAGCAGGCCCAGGCCCAGGTGGCGCTGACCCGCTCAGAACGGGAAGAGGCGCGGTTCTTAAAGCTGAAGGAGGTCGGCCTGGCCACTCAGCAGGCAGTGGACGATGGCCGAACTGAAACAGCTGCTGCCCGGGCACGGGTAGATTCAGCCCAGGCCCAGATCCGGGTGGCAGAAGAGGAGCTGCAGCAGAGCAGGGCCCGGCAAGCAAAAGGTCTGGTGGCTGCACCGATGGATGGCGTGATTGCCCTGCGGGATATCAATGTGGGGGATCTGGCCAGTGACGCAGCTGCAGGCAAGCCGATCTTCCGGGTGGTGGACAACCGGATCCTGAATCTGACCGTCACGGTGCCTTCGGTTGACTCGGCCCGGGTCAAGACCGGCCAGCCGCTGGAGTTTACCGTGGATGCCCTGCCGGGCAAGGTCTTCAGCGGAAAGGTGATGTTTATCAACCCGGAGCTGAATGCGGCAGACCGGTCCCTCAAGATTGTTGCCGAGGTACAGAACCGTGCTGAGCTGCTGAAAGGGGGGCTGTTTGTCAAGGGCAGGATTGTGACCGGCAAGCGCAGCAACGTGGTGCAGGTGCCGCGGGCTGTGCTTTCCCACTATGACACGGCCCGGAAGACCGCCATCCTGTTTGTGGCAGAAGGCCAGATTGCCCGTCAGCGCAGTGTCATAACCGGAGCTGCCAATGGTGATCTGGTGGAGATCAAAGAGGGGTTGAAGCAGGGTGAGCAGTACGTCAGCCGGGGCGGGTTTACCCTGCGGGACGGTGACAGTCTTGCAGTGCAGGGAGCAACCAAGTGATCCTCTCTGACCTTTCCATAAAACGGCCGATCTTTGCCACGGTGATGATGCTGGCCCTGGTTACCCTGGGCTTCTTCTCCTACAAGCGGCTCTCGGTGGAGATGTTTCCCAATGTGGAGATGCCGGTGATCTCCATTGTCACCAAGTATCCCGGTGCCTCACCCGAAACGGTTGAACGGGAGGTCTCCAAGCGGGTGGAGGAGGCGGTCAACCAGATCGCCGGGGTCAAGCATGTCTACTCCTACTCGCGGGAATCGGTCTCCACGGTGGTGGTGGAGTTTCGGCTGGAGGAGCGGATCAATGAGGTGGCCCAGGAGGCGCGGGCCAAGGTCAGCTCCATCCGGGGCCAACTGCCCAAGGAAGCGGAGGAGCCGATCATCCAGAAGCTGGACTTCAATGCCATGCCTTCTGCGGCCATTGCCGTGCAGTCCACCTCCCTTTCCCTGAGGGATCTGACCACTCTGGTGGACAAGAAGATCAGGAAGCGGTTCGAGAGCGTGGCCGGTGTGGGTAAGGTGGAACTGGTGGGCGGGGCCAAGCGTGAGGTGAATGTTGAGGTTGATCCGGTGCGGCTGGATGCTCTCGGGCTGGGGGTCAATGATCTGGTCAATGGCTTGCAGGGGGAGAACGTCAATACCCCGCTGGGCCGGATCAACAAAAACGGCACCGAGTATCCGATGCGGATTGAGGGCAAGCCGGAGCATACCGACGAATACCGGCAGATGGTCATAACCAGCAAAAACGGCAGGCCGGTGACACTGGGTGAAGTTGCCAGAATCACCGACGGGGTAGAGGAACGGCGCAAGCTGGCGCTGATTAACGGTCAGCCAGCCATCGGTCTGGATATCTACAAACAGTCTGGCGCTAACCAGGTGCAGGTGGTTGATAATGTCAAGAAGGTGATCGCCTCAGTGCAGCAGGAGCTTCCGGCCGGGGTGACGGTGGAACTTGTGCGTGACGGCTCCATCATGACCCGCCACTCCCTGGCTGATGTGGAGGAAACCCTGATCATCGGCGGTATCCTCACGGTATTGATCGTTTTTCTGTTCATCAACTCCTGGCGTTCTACGGTAATCACCGGCATCACCCTGCCAATCTCGGTCATCTCCTCTTTCATTGTCATGAACGCCTTAGGGATGACCCTGAACGTGATGACCCTGATGGCGCTGTCGTTGGCTATCGGCCTGTTGATCGACGACGCCATCGTGGTGCGGGAAAACATCGTGCGGCATCTGGAGATGGGCAAGGACCATATGGAAGCCTCCCGCTTCGGCACCGCCGAGATTGGCCTGGCGGTCTTTGCCACCACCATGTCCATTCTGGCCGTGTTTGTGCCGGTGGCCTACATGCAGGGGATTGTGGGTAAATTTTTCTTTCCCTTTGGAATCACCGTGTCTTTCGCGGTGCTGGTGTCGCTGTTCGTTTCCTTCACCCTTGATCCGATGCTTTCCTCCCGCTGGCACGACCCCTCTATCCATATGCGGGGCAAGCGCAAAGGGATCGCCCTCTGGCTGGAGCGGTTCAACGACTGGTTTGACGCCACTGCTGACCGCTATCGCGGGCTGATCGCCTGGGCTCTGGGGCATCGGCGCAAGGTGATGTTGTCAGCAGGAGTAGCCTTTATCATCGGCCTGGGGATCATGAGTACCCTGGAATCCTCATTCATGTCCAACGAGGACAAGAGCGAATTCCAGATTTCCATCCAGACCGCCCCGGATGCGGGGATCAAGGAGACTGAGGACCGGCTGCGGCAGGTGCTGGCCCAGGTAAAGGATATTCCAGAGATCAGCCATACCTACGCCACCATCGGGGCAGGAGACAGCGGCACGGTGCGGGATGGTCTGCTTTACATCAAGCTGAAGGAGAAAAATGAACGTAAGCGGGGGCAGTTCGAGATCCAGCGTCAGGTGCGGGAACGGCTACGCACCATCTCCGGTATCACCTTCTCCATCGAAGAGGTGGGCGGGGTCGGTTCTTCGCCCAAGCCGCTCGGTGTCGATATCAAGGGGGATGACACTGCCCTGCTGAAGAAGTACGCGGCGCAGATGAAAGAGGCGATGTACACCATTCCCGGCATTGTGGATATTTCCGCCACCCTGGAATACGACACCCCGGAATACCGGTTGCGGGTGGATCGGGAGCGGGCGTTATCCGTCGGGGTCTCCAGCAATGATATTGTGACAGCGCTCTCGACGCTGGTTGGAGGCACGGCGGTCACCAGCTATGAGGATGAGGATGGCGATGCCGTTGATCTGCGGGTACGGCTCCCGGAGGCGTTGCGCCAGTATCCGGCCCAGATCCGTGATCTGAAGATAACAGTGCCGGATGGAAACGGTGGCACCACGTTGATCCCCTTGGCCAGCGTAACAACCGAGCATTCAGCAGCATCTCCCACTGAGATCAACCGCCGCGACCTCTCCCGTCTGGTCACCGTCTCTGCCAACCTGGACAACCTGCCCGCAGGTACAGCAGTGAAACTGGTAACTGCTGAAGCCAAAAAGATCAGTATGGAACCGGGTTACAGTATAGGTTTTTCCGGTGAATCCGAGGACATGGACGAATCTTTCGGCTTCATGTTTGAATCGCTGATCCTGGCGGTTCTGTTCGTTTACCTGATCCTGGCAGCCCAGTTCGAGTCGTTCTTCGAGCCGCTGGCCATCATGTTTTCCCTGCCGCTTTCCATCGTCGGCATGGCCGGAATGCTCTGGATCACCGGCGATACCATCAACATCATGTCTTTAATTGGTCTGATCATGCTGATGGGGTTGGTGACCAAGAACGCAATCCTGCTGGTGGATTACGCCAAGGTACTGCGACGACGGGACGGCCTGCCCCGCACCGAGGCGGTGATTGAGGCAGGCCGGACCCGCTTGCGTCCCATCGTCATGACCACCCTGGCCATGATCTTTGGCATGCTGCCGCTGTTTCTGGGGATCGGTGCCGGTGGTGAAGGCCGCGCCCCCATGGCCCGCGCCGTGGTGGGAGGCTTGATCACCTCGTCGATGCTGACCTTGATCGTGGTGCCGGTGATGTACACCTATCTGGATGATTTCAGTGTCTGGCTGAAGCGGAAGTGGAAGGGAAAGTCAAATGCTTAACCCCCCTAACCCCCCTTGTCAGGGGGGGACTAAAAAACAGGAAGAAACAAGCCCCCTCCCTGACAAGGGAGGGCGGGGGGTGGGTTTCCTGCAGTACAAGACAACGCTTACCGCCCTTGCACGGAATAACCGCAAGAACTCGACAGCGGCTGAACACAAAATATGGCAAGAACTTCTACGCAATAAACAATTTTTTAACCTCAAATTCATTCGCCAGAAACCGATTGATGGCTACATTGTTGACTTCTACTGCTCTGATCTGCAACTCGTGATCGAGATTGATGGTGATAGCCACGCAGAGACCTTCGAATACGATACTGAGCGCACCAGAATATTGGAAGCTTATGGTCTTACGGTTGTTCGCTATACCAACCACGAAATCATGCACAACCTTGAAGGCGTCTACGATGATCTGAAACGCAGGATTAAGCGTGTCTGAGGCCTCTCCCACCATCCTGCTGGATTCCTGCAGCCCTGACCGGTTCAGCTCATCCTGGCGGTTTGACGTTTATCTCCGTACCCTGGTTGCCGAGACTGCTGATCAGGTGGTCAGCGTGCTGGAGCAGGCCGAAGCAGCCACCAAACAGGGGATGTATGCCGTCGGTTTTGTGGCATACGAGGCAGCCCATGCCCTGAACCCGCACCTGCCCAGCCTTGCGTCGGAGCCGGGCCTGCCGCTGGTCTGGTTCAGCCTGTTCAGAAAGCGCCAGTGCGTAACAGCTGGCGATGGCCTGCCAACAGGCACCACCGTAGTCCCGGAACTTACGCCTGCCGGAAGCCAATCTGATTACGAGATCGCCATCAGCCGTATCCATACTGCCATTGAGCAGGGGCAGACCTACCAGATTAACTATACCTTTCCCTTGCAGGGGCACTGGCAGGGCAATCCGCTGGAGCTGTACCGCACTTTGCTGCATGCCCAGCAACCGGCCTTTGGGGCCTTTCTGGATATTGGTAGCCACACGGTCATCTCGACTTCACCAGAGCTGTTTTTCAGTATCAAAGATGGTCTGGTCACCACCAGACCAATGAAAGGCACGGCCCCTCGCGGTCGGTACCCTGCTGAAGACCAGACCCAGCAAGAACAGCTGCTGCAGAGCAGCAAAGAACAGGCTGAAAACCTGATGATCGTTGATCTGCTGCGCAACGACCTGGGACAGATAGCCCAGACCGGCACGGTGCAGACCGAGAGGTTGTTTGAGGTGGAATCGTACCCCACCGTGCATCAGATGACCTCCACTATCACGGCCAGGCTGAAGGAGGGTGTCGGGTTGCTGGAGCTGTTCAGGGCGCTGTTCCCCTGCGGGTCAGTCACCGGCGCGCCCAAACGCCGCAGCATGGAGATCATCAGCGGGCTGGAACAACAGCCCCGTGGTGTCTACTGCGGTGCCATTGGCTATCTTGCCCCTGGAGGCGAAGCCGGCTTTTCTGTTGCCATCCGCACCATGCTGCTGGAAAAACAGACCGGCCAGATCAGCATGGGGGTGGGCAGTGCCATTACCTGGGATTCTGATCCCCGTGCTGAATATGCCGAGTGCCTGAACAAGGCTGCGTTTCTCAGGCCACAACCGCAGCACAGGCTGCTGGAATCCCTGCTGCTGGAAGAGGGCAGCTATCCGCGTCTGGAACGGCATCTTGACCGGCTCTGCTGGTCCGCAGCCAGGCTGGGCTATTGTTGTGATCGGGAACAGATCAAACAGGCGTTGCTAGGCTATGCCGCAGGCACAACCGGCCAGCACAAGACCCGGCTGCTGCTGGCACAGGATGGCAGCTATCAGATTGAATCATCTCCGTTACAGCAGCTACACCAGCCGCTAAAGGTTGCTGTTGCAGCAACGCCGGTGGATCCGAATGACCTGCTGCTGTACCTCAAGACCGAGCAGCGGGAACGCTATGAACAGGCCCGGCAGGAACATCCTGATACTGATGATGTGCTGCTTTGTAACACCCAGGGAGAGCTGACCGAGGGGACGTTTACCAATCTGGTGCTGAAGCTGGATACCAGGCTGGTCACGCCGCCGCTTGCCTGCGGTCTGCTGCCCGGCGTGATGCGTGAGGAGCTGTTGGAGCAGGGATTCATTACGGAACGGGTGCTGTATCCGCAGGATCTGCAGTGTGCTGAAGAGATCTGGCTGATAAACAGCGTGCGGGGCTGGCTGCGGGCCGAGCTTATTTTAAGTATCAAATAACACAGAGGCACAGAGTACACAGAGGAGAAGCAGAAACAAAGAATCAAGGTTATAGAGGTAGAACCTGAAAGCTCCTTGCCTTCCCCCGGATTTCTAAGGTTTAGATGTTCTCTGTGCCCTCTGTGTCTCTGTGTTTAAGGATTTGTATGAGAGGAACATCATGGTGATACGACTCATTATAGCAACAGGCTGCTTTCTACTGTTCACCCAACAAGCCCTGGCAACTCCCCAATTGCTGACCCTTGAGGACTGCCTCAAGATCGCTGCCGACAAGAATCTGGATATCCAGAAGGCCAAGGAATACGCCAACTACGTCCAGGGTCGCTATGTGGAAGAACGGGCCGCTGCCCTGCCGCAGCTGGGGCTGCAGGCCGGGTTCGGGTACAGCAAGGACAACAGCACCAAGGCGCTTTATGGCTCTGCCCAGCTGCAGAACAGCCGCACGGTGGACCTCTCCCTGTCCCAGCCGCTCTATACCTGGGGCAAGATCGGCGCGGCCCTTAAGGCTGCTGAGGTGGGGCTCAAGACCGCTGACCAGCAGTTGCGGCTGTTTCGTCAGGCCGCTTTCAGGGATGTTTCCATTGCCTTTTATGACGTGCTGCTGGCCAAGGAACTGCATCGTCTGGCCCAGGAGAACCTGGCCCAAAAGGAACGACACCATACCGAAGCCAAGCGCAAGTTTGAGATCGGGGTAGCCACTGATTACGACCTGCTTGCGGCTGAAGTGGAGC
>CAZYMK010000060.1:0-13287 GCA_964648885.1 uncultured Geobacter sp.
ATCGCAGGCTACCACTTTAAACTATTGTCCGGATTTCGGGGTCCACTATACTGACGCAAAACAAAACCTGGGACCACATCGACCTGACCCGTTATCTCAGCCCCTGACAGAATGTCCATTCACTGAAAGATGCAGCAATGAACGTGCACCTGAAACATGGCCTGATAACCATAGGCATCGGTCTGCTGATCTGGTTCATACCAGTACCGGCAGGCTTACATCCCCAGGCATGGCAGCTGCTGGCGATCTTTGTGGCTACCATTGTCGGCTTTATCCTGCAGCCGCTGCCAATCGGCGCAGTGGCCTTTATCGCCCTGGCGGTTGCGGCAACCCTCAAGGTACTGACACCCCATCAGGTACTGGCCGGTTTCGGGGATGAAACGATCTGGCTGATCGTTTCTGCCTTCCTGTTTGCCAAGGGATTCATCAAGACCGGCCTGGGGCGGAGGATTGCCTACAGAATCATGGGGGCCATCGGCGACAGCTCCCTGAAACTGGGCTACGCCCTGGTGCTGAGTGATCTGGTGATCGCCCCGTCCACACCGTCAAACACCGCCCGGGCCGGTGGCATTCTATATCCGGTTGTGCACAGTCTGGCATCGGCCTTTGATTCAGAACCGGGTGACAGTTCCCGCAGGATCGGCGCCTATCTGATGACCACCACCTTTCAGGGCAACTGTATCACCTCGGCCATGTTCCTGACCGCTGTTGCTCCCGACTCCATAGTGGCAGCCATGGCCCTGCAGACCGCCAATGTGCACTTAAGCTGGGGCACCTGGGCACTGGCTGCAGCCGTGCCCGGACTGATAAGTCTTGCGCTGACCCCCTGGTTGCTCTACCGGCTGTATCCGCCGGAGATTGACAAGCCCCCCCAAGCCAAAGATATAGCCCGTGCTGAACTGGCAAAGATGGGGCCGGTCAGCCGGGGTGAACTGATTGTGGCGGGTGTATTTCTGCTGGCGCTGGTACTCTGGACCACCTCCGGCATCACCGGCTTAAGCGCCACGGTGGTGGCGATGATTGCGGTAGGAATCATGCTGCTGGGACAGGTGATTGACTGGAAGGATGTGCTTGAAGAGAAAGGGGCCTGGGATACCCTGGTCTGGATGGGGGCCCTGATCAGTCTTGCATCGGCTTTGAATCATCTGGGGCTGATCAGCTGGTTTGCAAAACTGGTGGCAGGACAACTTGCCGGTGTGCCCTGGTTGATTGCCTTGGGGGTCTTACTGCTGGCCTACATGTATTCACACTATGCCTTTGCCAGCCTGTCAGCCCATGTTACCGCCATGTACGCCGCTTTTCTGGCGGTTGCGGTCGGGGTGGGTGCGCCGCCGTTCCTGGCTGCCATGAGCCTGGGGGTGATCTCGGCCCTGTTCGGCAGCCTGACACACTATGCCACCGGCCCGGCACCGATCTATTTTGGTGCCGGGTATATCCCGCAGGGAACCTGGTGGCGACTGGGCTTTATTATGTCCGTGGTCAACCTGATAGTCTTCATCGGCATCGGCGGGTTGTGGTGGAAACTGATCGGGTTGTGGTAGCGCGACAGAAACTCCTCTCCGCTCCATTCAATCGGCTGTATCACGCCATAAAAACACTCTTCCGTGACATCCGCCAATCATCTGGTATAGTGTTGATGAACAAACCAACACCACGATGAAAGCGGTCCACGCCGTTTTACGTCGCTCTATTTTGTAGATTATCGTGCTTGAAATGCGCTTCGACTACTTCGACTTCGCTCAGTACTGGTCCGCTCAGCGCACAAACTGTTCCCTGAGCCGTAGGTTGAGCGGAGTCGAAACCGGAGTCGAAGGGAACTTACTCAGAGAGGAGCTGCTCATGGAGCCGGAGCGCAAATATCAATTTACATGGGATCTACTGGGGGACATCGAAATCGGCCGCCCCAATCTGGGGCATTCGACCCGGCTGGAAGTCTACCGGCTGATGCAGTTCTGTTTTCGGGATGTGCTGGAAGAGCGGTACGGCGCAGATGAGGCCGACCGGATTTTTTATGATGCCGGTTTTCTGGCAGGGAGCCAGTTTTATGATAACCTGATCGGCCCCCAGGAAAATATCAACGAGTTTGTCAAAAAACTGCAGGCGGTGCTGAAGGAGCTGGGGATAGGGATTCTGCGGGTAGAGGAGGCCGACCTGGCAAATGGAAAGCTGACCCTGACGGTTTCCGAGGATCTGGACTGTTCCGGTCTGCCTGAATCGGGTAACCAGCTCTGCACCTATGATGAAGGGTTTATCGCCGCCCTGCTGGAGCGTTTCAGCGGCAAGAAGTTTACGGTCAAGGAAGTTGACTGCTGGTGTACCGGCGACCGGACCTGCCGTTTTTCTGCCACGGTAACTGCGTAACAGGCCCCCCATGCATAACGAAACCGTTGCCATCATAGCAGAACTTGCTGCCGGTCGCATACCGCGCACCCCGGTTCCGGACGATCTGCCGGAGACAGAGCCGCTGCGCCGCCTGATTGCCTGCCTGACCGCCATCCAGCAGTTTTCACTGGCCCTTGCCAACGGGGACCTGACCATGCCACTGCCCACTTGCGGCGGACCGGTGGCCGGCAGCCTGAAATCACTGCATGCCAGCCTGAAGCATCTAACCTGGCAGACCCGGCAGATTGCCGAAGGCGACCTGAGCCAGCGGGTCGATTTTATGGGGGAATTTTCTCAGGCGTTTAATCAGATGGTGGAGCATCTTGAGGCTGCCCGTGTTGAGCTGAAGAGCCTGAATCAGCAGCTGGCAGATGAAAACCTGAAATTACGCGCCACCACTGAGGCACTGCGCGAGAGCGAAGAGCGGTTCCGCCACATTGCTGAAAACGTGAATGATGTGATCTGGACCCTTGATCAGACCATGGAGCGTTTTACCTACATCAGCCCTTCAATCGCTAGTTTACGGGGCTTAACCGTTGACGAGGCACTGCAGGAACCGCTGGAGCTGGCCATGTCTCCGGCCTCTCTGGCTGCGCTGCGTGTCACGCTGACCCAAAAACTGGCCCATGAGGCACGTTATCAGGTTTCTGAAGCGGTGGAGATTGAACAGTACTGCCGGGACGGCCGGGTTATTATTGTGGAGGTGGTGGTGTCTGCCATTCACGATGACAATGGTAACCTGAAGGAGTTTGTCGGTATCTCACGTGATATTTCCATGCGCAAGAAGACCGAGGCGCTGCTGAAGTACCAGAGCTACCATGATGCCCTGACTGATCTGTACAACCGCAATTTCTTTGATCAGGAGCTAGAGCGGACCATGCAGGGGGATCAATTTCCTGTCAGCCTGATTGTGGCCGATCTGGACGGACTGAAACGGATCAATGACAGCCTGGGACACGAAGCGGGTGACCGCCTGATCAAAGGGGCTGCCACGGTACTGCGGATGGCCTTTCGCGGTAATGACATCATCGCCCGTACCGGCGGTGACGAGTTCGTGATCCTGCTGTACGGCATGGATCAGGACGATGCAACCGTGTGCATGGAACGGGTCAGGAGCTGTGCTGCGGTCTACAATGCAGAACAAGGCAATGAACCGGTCAGCATTTCACTGGGGGCAGCCACCGCAACAGCAGCAGAAGAACTGCCGCTGGCGTACAAACAGGCTGATGAACGGATGTATGCCGATAAACTGGGCCGTAAACAGCAACGCCGCGAGTAACAGCAGCTGTTCAGTTCATATCCCCATCGCTGCCGCCAAATACGGACAGCCATTGTTCCTGGGGAGTACGGCAGTCGCCGTACTGCACAATCACCCCGTCATCCCGTTGATAGGAACAACACCAGCCGGGTCGATCAGCCTTGTCAAAGGTGGGATATTCGTTGGGGTGATCCTGCGGGTAGTACGGCTCAGAGTAGTTGGACCAGTCCTTTGGCAGCGGACAGCGTTCATCACCGCGATAATCACCATCAGCCTGTACTTGCACGGCAGATGTCAGCAGCAGCATGGCTACAAGTACCTTCTTCATCGTGATCCTCCTACCCTTGAAAACAGACCCGCACTGAACGGTTGCGCGGCCCGTCAAATTCACAGAAATAGATCCCCTGCCAGGTGCCGAGCCAGAGGTGCCCATCACGCACCATCACCTGCACCGACGAGCCAACCAGAGCAGCCTTGATATGGGCATCCGAGTTGCCTTCGGTATGGCGGAAACGGGAAGACTGCGGGACCAGTTCATCAAAGAAGTAGGTCATGTCCCGCGCCACATCAGGATCGGCGTTTTCGTTGATGGTCACTCCGGCGGTGGTATGGGGCACAAAGATGGTCAGTAGTCCGTCCCGCCATTCGCGCTGCCGGGCAAGTTCAGCCAGCTGAGCCGTGATCGGCTGCAGTTCAGTCCGCTGCCTGGTGGCAATGGAAAATTCTACTGTTTCCATATAACGTCCTCCCAACAAACTACGGCGGGGCAGGGACCAGTTGATCCATGCCCCGCACGTTCCTCACCCGCCATACAATCAATCGCTACACCACGTCAACAATCCTGATCCAGCCGTAACGATCATCCAGCTTACCGGTCTGAATGCCGGTCAAAGTGTCATACAACTGCTGTGTGATCGTACCAACGCCACCGTTGCCGATTTGCAATGCCTCTGCCCGGTAGCCCAGTTTGCCGACTGGTGTGACCACGGCAGCCGTACCGCTGCCAAAGGCCTCGGTTACCTTACCGGTGCGCAGGTCTTCAAACAGGTCGTTTACGTCAATCAGCCGCTCTTCAACGGTGCAGCCCAACTCCATAGCCAGCCGCATCACCGATTCACGAGTCACGCCGGACAGAATCGAACCGGTCAGCGGGGCGGTTATAATATGCTTATCGTAGGCAAAGAACATGTTCATGGCACCCACTTCTTCAATGTAGCGCCGTTCACGTCCATCCAGCCAGAGTACCTGGTCATAGCCCTTCTGCTTGGCCTCCAAACCGGCCTTCAGTGATGAGGCATAATTGCCGCCGGTCTTGGCATCACCGGTACCGCCCGCCACAGAACGGACGTACGTATCTTCCACCATAATGCTGACCGGATTGAAACCGGCAGCATAATAGGCACCCACCGGCGAAAGGATCACAAAGAAGTAGTAGTGTTCTGCCGGCTTTACCCCCAGGTAGGGATCAATCGCAATCATGGCCGGACGGATGTAGAGCGAAGTACCCGGTGCTGTCGGTATCCAGTCACGCTCCATACTGACCAGCTGATCTATACCGTCCAGAAACAACTCTTCTGGAACTTCCGGCATGCACATCCGGTGAGCCGACTGGTTGAACCGGCGCGCATTCATCTCGGGGCGGAACAGGGCGATCCGGCCATCAGCCCACTTGTAGGCCTTAAGCCCCTCAAAGATCTCCTGGGCATAATGCAGAACCGCCGTTGCCGGGTCCAGCACAAACGGTTCATAGGGCTTGATTCGAGCATTGTGCCACCCTTTACCTTCAGACCATTCAGCCAAAAGCATCCGATCAGTAAACAGCTTGCCAAATCCCAGCTGCGATTCATCCGTGACCTTCTGCTTCATCTGGCCAGGGGCCAGTGGAACTACATCAATCTGCATCTACCACCTCCTGCACAAATTGTGAAAAACCGGCAGCAAAGGCAGCCGGAATATCTTTGCATACTTACTGCCAGCCCCTACGGGTGTCAACTATTTCTTGCCATAACGCGACGCGATACAGGGCAAACGCAAAAATCAGCTTCAAAACGCGAAAAAAACGTTTTAATGCTTGCACTCCGCATAACTCCTGCTATTGTTCCTAACCATTAGCTACTGCGGTGCAGGAGACGTCCTGCATCCTATACCAACCCAGGGGGTACCCAGTATGAAGAAGGCGGATCTTGTAGCAAAGATGGCATCTGATGCGGGCATTACCAAGGTACAGGCAGAAAAGGCGCTGGTATCCTTTATGGCAGCTACAGAAGCTGCTCTGAAGGGAGGAGACAAGGTAACCCTGATCGGCTTCGGCACTTTCAGCACCGTTACCCGCAAAGCTCGCATAGGGCGTAATCCCCAGACCGGTAAGGAAATCAAGATTCCGGCCAAGACTTCAGCAAAATTCGCACCAGGCAAAGCTCTGAAAGACATTAAGGCAAAGGCCAAGGCAAAGAAGAAATAACCCCCTGACACGCGCCGCAAAACTTTGAAGGAGGACTGTAACTGCACAGTCCTCCTTTTTAATGTGCATCTTGAAAAACGAAAGCCCCGATTTCTCAGGGCTTTCAATACTACGCCGGACTAAGCCGGATTGCAATATGGCGGAGGGGCAGGGATTCGAACCCTGGGTACCTTGCGGTACAACAGATTTCGAGTCTGTCACCTTCGACCTCTCGGACACCCCTCCAGTGGAACAAACGGCCTGATCGCTCAGGCGTGTACTGCTATACATCAACCCGCAGCAAAACTCAACCCTGACCTTTTCCTGCACGTCGCTTTCGCCGCAGTTCAGCAAAAAATGCAGACAGCATGCCGGAACATTCTTCTTCTCGTATCCGGGTGATCAGCTGCACCTGATGGTTAAGACGAGTATCACAAGCAAGATCATACAGTGAACCGGCTGCACCGGCCTTTGGATCGTAGCAGCCAAAGACAACCGTTGGAATACGGGCCAGAATAATCGCACCCATACACATAAGACAAGGTTCAAGCGTCACATACAGGGTGGTATCCAAAAGCCGCCAGGAATCAAGTTTTTGAGCTGCCTTACGAATTGCCAGCAGCTCTGCGTGGGCAGCCGGATCCTGCTTGGTCTCCCGCAGATTATGGGCGCGGGCGACAATCCTGTCATGCTGCACAATCACACAGCCAATCGGCACCTCGTTCTTGCCTTGCGCCTTATGGGCCTCGACAATCGCCTTGCCCATCCAGTAGTCATGTTCCCGCTCCACCTTCTACCTCTTCCCCATAATCCCCCGGATAGCGGCCGGTAAATCAGCTGGTAGAACCACCATTTTGCTGTTCTGTGAGGTGGCCATCTTCTGCAAGGCACTGATGTAGCGATCTCCCAACAGAAACACAGCAGGCAGATCACGATCCTGGATGGCGGCACTGATATCTTTGATAGCCTGTGCCGAGGCCTCGGCCAGGCGGATCTGGGCATCTGCCTCCCGTCTGGCTGCCTCCAGCTTGCCATCGGCCTCGCGGATCATTGCCTCACGTCGCCCTTCAGCCTCAAGGATTGCGGCCTGCTTGAAGCGATCAGCGCTTGCCTGCTGCTCCATGGCCTTCTGCATCGACTCAGACGGCTTGATATCCTGTATCTCAACCGACTGCACATAGATACCCCAGTTGGCAACTTCTTTTGAGATATTTTCCTGTAGTCTGGCCTTGATGTGTTCTCGCTCAGACAGAGCACTGTTCAGCTCCATCTGGCCAATAATAGCACGTAGCGAGGTCATAACCAGGTTCTGGATGGCATATTCATAGTTCTGGATCTCATACACCGCACGGGTAGGATCCGTCACTTTGATAAAGGCGACCGCATTGGTAATAATCACTGCATTATCCCTGGTGATAACTTCTTGAGAGCCAATCGCCAGCACATCACCCTTAGTGGAAACCCGGTACGAAACATTGTCAATATACGGAATGATAAAGTTCAGACCAGGCTTGAGGGTTTTGTGAAATTTACCCAACCGCTCTACTACCCACTCCTGCCCCTGTGGAACCGTCTTGACTCCCGCAAAAATGGTTGCAGCTACAACGACCAACAAGACAACAACGATAGTTAATGCCGGCATGATAACCTCCTTTTAAATTTTCTTTACCTTCAGGATCTGACCCTCAATATCATCAACAACAACAGTATCACCAACAGCCAAGGGTTCTTCGCTGAAACAGGTCCATTCATCTGCACCCAAGAGTGAGATTCGAAAACGCACCCGCCCTTTTGCATAACTGTCACTGGTACCTTTGATGATAATACCGGTTTCACCAATGATACCTTCTTTGGAAAGTCCGGCATGGGTACGGTCACCCTTTGGCTTGAGATATTTGAACCAGAGAATGGTGAAGGCAATTGAGAAAAAAATCCAAGCCAACACCTGCACCCAGTCCGAAAGTGAAGGCAGCAAGGCAATCAGCAGACCGGTCAATAACGCCCCAAGTCCAAACCAGATAATGGTAAATGAGGGGATGACCAACTCAAGCCCAATCAAGGCAAAACCAAGCAGTATCCAGTACCACCATTCCAGCTTCATGATCACCTCCGATATCGTTGCATATATGCCTGACAAGTATAGCAGAAGAATTGTGCCTGAAAAGGTACTACACCATAAAACTCAAAAAACCGATTGCATTCTAGCTAGTGTGATGGAATAATAAAAGCAGTGAAAGGAGGTGTTCCCATGGAAATCAACTCTATTGCAGGTGCTGCCAGCATGATGCAATCATCACAAACACAGCAGGCGCTCTCAGCCTCTATGATCAAAATGAATGCTGATTCGCAGAACCAGATTGCCGAAATGGTAAAAAAGAATGCTCAGCAGATGCCTCAACCAGCCCAAAACTCTGGACTAGGCTTTTCAACCTACGCCTAATAGCAAGTAACACACATTCATGTGTCTTGGTGCAGCAATGTCAGCACCAAGACACAATTCCTGTTCATCCCCCTAAAAACTAGATACAGAAAAACCACTTTTCGTAGCCTTAAGCGCTACAATAAAGTGGTTTTTCTGATGCCATTATCTAACTTGCTGCTATTTAACTAATTGGTGCCGAAGACGAGACTCGAACTCGTACAGGCTGTCGCCCGCCACCCCCTCAAGATGGTGTGTCTACCAATTCCACCACTTCGGCACAAGGGCTGAAATCTATATCAAACTATTTGGCCTAAATCAAGAGTAAAACTATTTAGCAGGTGTTACCGGCACCGACGGCATTGCCGGTGCTGATTGGGCTGGTGCAGCAGGAGCCTGTGGTTTTGCAGGCTTTGCCCCAGACATGATCGAAGAAGCAGGCATATGCCCCGAGAGGTACGCCAACGTCAACGAGGTAAGCATAAAAATAACTGCTGCGGCTGTAGTCAATTTGGTCATAAAATTGCCGCCACCACTGGCCCCAAACACAGATTGACTACCGCCGCCACTTCCGAAAGTAGCGCCCATCTCAGCCCCTTTCCCGGACTGGAGCAGCACTACCCCGATTATAAAAAGACAGATTAGCAGGTGCAGTATGGCAATAAAGGTCGTCATCGCTTGTCGTATACCCCTTTTAAAAAATAGGATGAATTATTACCACAATCAGTACCGGAGAGTAAAGGAGTAAATCAGCCACCAAAACGGACAATACCGGCAAAAGAGTCGGCCTTAAGACTGGCACCGCCGACCAAGGCCCCATCTATGTCAGGCTGGGCCATTAAACCTTGAACATTTTCTGGCTTTACACTTCCTCCGTACAGGATTCTGATTGCATCTGCCGCATCCTGACTGTAAAGCCCGGCAACGAGTGATCGAATGGCAGCATGGACTTCCTGGGCCTGTTCATCGGTTGCCGTCTTACCGGTACCAATGGCCCATACCGGCTCATAGGCAATTACCAGCTGCTGCAGGTCAGCCGTCGAGATACCTTGCAACCCGCTAGTCACCTGCGTTTCAACAACAGAGAAGGTGTTACCGGCTTCACGCTCTGCAAGGGTTTCTCCTACACACATCAACACATTCAGGCCGGCTGCAAGAGCGGCCCTGGTCTTTCGATTGACAGTCTCATCTGTTTCACCGAAATACTGACGTCTCTCGGAATGTCCAATAATGACGTGGCTGCAACCAACATCTTTTAAAAGTTTTGGTGAGACCTCTCCGGTATAGGCTCCCTCTTCCTCCCAAAAACAGTCCTGCGCTGCAACCTTGATCAGGCTTCCCTGCGCTGCTGCCACAACAGCACTTAATGCTGTAAACACCGGGGCCACGATGATTTCTACACCCGTGACAGGGCCAAGAGATGTTTTCAGCTCATCTATCAGTGCAACGGCTTCGCCTATAGTCTTGAAGAGTTTCCAATTGCCTGCGATTACTGGTGTTCTCACAACGTCCCCCTATTTTTTCACATCCAAGGCCTTGACACCAGGCAGGATCTTGCCTTCGAGCAGCTCAAGGAACGCACCACCTCCTGTTGAGATATAGCTCACCTTACTGGCAACCCCTGCCTTGTTTACCGCTGCATCAGTGTCACCACCGCCGATAACGGTAGTGGCATAGCAGTTAGCCACCGCCTCAGCAACAGCATAGGTGCCACGAGAGAAGGCATCCATTTCAAATACTCCCATCGGGCCATTCCAGATAACGGTCTTGGCATCCCGCAGGGTCTCAGCGAAAAGAGTTGCAGAAGCCGGGCCGATATCAAGGGCCATCCACCCCTCAGGTATTTCTTGTACCGTTGTCACGAAATTGGTTGCGTTGGCTTCAAATGCATTTGCCACCACACAGTCAACCGGCAGATAGAACATGACACCCTTTTTCTTTGCCTTGTCCATAATCTTTTTGGCAGTGGGTATCAATTCATCTTCAACCAGTGATTTCCCTACACTGTATCCCATGGCCTTCAAAAAGGTGAAGGCCATACCGCCTCCAATGACGATCTTATCAACCTTGTTGACCAGTGTTTCCAAAACCTCCAGCTTACCTGACACTTTGGCTCCACCAAGAATAGCAACCAGTGGCCGCACCGGATTGCTCATTGCCTTGTCAAAGAAGGTCATCTCATTTTTCATCAAAAAGCCTGCCGCAATGGTGGGAACAAGTTTTGTGATTGCTTCAACCGAAGCATGTGCTCGGTGAGAAACGGCAAAGGCATCATTTACGTAAATTTCACAGCCATTGGCCAGCAAACGAGCAAACTCAACATCGTTTTTTTCTTCATCTGCATAAAAACGCACATTCTCAAGCATAACCACATCACCCGGCTTCATGGCCTCAATCAGCTTGTCTACATCAGGGCCAAAACAGTCGGGAGCCTGCGTTACTTTTTTCCCCAACAACTGGGCGAGACGCTTGGATGCCGGCGCCATGGTATACTTCGGCTTTTTTTCACCCTTGGGACGGCCCAGGTGTGATGCCAGAATAACCTTGGCTCCCTGCTCTAAAGCATACTTGATAGTGGGCACCGCACCGGCAATGCGGGTGTCTTCGGTTATGTTGCCTTTATCATCCTGTGGTACGTTGAAGTCGACACGAATGAAGATTTTTTTCCCTTTCAAATCTTTCAGTTGATCAATATAGCGGATTGGCATGCTGGCGCTCCTCCATGGCTGGCTTACAAAAAAAGAGGGGGTGCAATACCCCCTCAAAGTTCAGACCTGCTACCGTTATTTTTTTGCGTCAATCAGTTTGATCAGATCAACAACCCGGTTCGAAAAACCGCACTCATTATCATACCATGACAATACTTTCACCATATTGCCATCCAATACCTTTGTACAAGCAGCGTCAACTATTGATGAGTTGGGATTACCATTGAAATCAATAGACACAAGCGGAGATTCTTCAAAAGCAAGTATGCCTTTCAGTGGACCGCGTGCTGCTTTTTTGAGTGCAGCGTTTACCTTGTCCGTATCAGCTTTTTTCTTAAGGGTCGCGACAAGGTCAACCACTGAAACGTTCGGTGTTGGGACGCGAATTGCCAGACCATCCATCTTACCCTTCAGCTCAGGCAGAACCAGGGCCACTGCCTTTGCCGCACCAGTGGTAGTTGGTATCATAGACATCGCAGCAGCACGAGCACGACGAAGGTCTTTGTGAGGAAGATCAAGAATACGCTGATCATTGGTATATGAGTGAACGGTTGTTACCAGACCTTTTTCAATACCGAATACATCGTGCAGAACTTTTGCAACAGGAGCCAGACAGTTGGTCGTACAGGAAGCATTTGAAATAATCGCATGTTTTTTAGGATCATAGAGGTGATCATTTACCCCCATGACTATCGTAATGTCTTCATTAGTGGCTGGCGCTGAAATGATGACCTTCTTGGCTCCTGCCTTCAAGTGCAACTCGGCCTTGGCGCGATCTGTAAAAAGCCCGGTTGATTCAAGCACCACATCAATTTTTTCTTTTTTCCACGGTAGTTCTTCAGGATTTTTTACGGCAAGTATTTTTATGGCTTTACCATTCACAACCAGAGAATCATTCACAGCCTCAACCTTGCCGGGAAAAATACCATGTACTGAATCATACTTGAACAGGTGGGCGAGTGTCTTGGCGTCAGTCAGGTCGTTAATAGCGACAAATTCGATTGATTTATCCTTGCATGCTGCTCGTAACACCATTCTACCGATCCGTCCAAAACCGTTAATTGCAACCCGTAACGCCATTTTTGTAACCTCCTGTGGAAAAGTATGCCGAATCCAGCAAAAACCTGCGGGTAACGACAAAACAATAATAATGGATAATGTCAAATCGTCAACCGTAAAGCTTCAGAAAAAAATCTATTTTTTTTAACACTGATACTTGACCTGCGGTAAAGGCGTGTTACGATACCAGTAATGAACTATAACCACATAGAAAGGGGTACACGCACCATGGCACAAGCAAAACCTACAAAGAGGGCTGCACCCAAAGCCGCTCCAAAGGCAGCAACCAAAAGGACTGCGACTAAACCCGTCAGCAGCACACAGGAGAATAAAACAGCCGTGCAACTGAACGACTTATCTGGAGAGCAACTTGTAGTCGAGAATCTTACAACACTGTCTTCACTGGTAGGTACGCTGAGCGAAACCCTTGATGTACTGGTACAAAAGGTAGAAAACATGGCTTACCACCTGATAGCAACAGAAGAAGTTTTGGGTGAGGTTGTTAATGCAACGGGCGTTGATCTGGCACGTGTTAATGCCCGCATCAGGTCAAAGATAGCAGCTGGCACTGATCAGCAGGGTGACCCAACCCGTGCCATAGACATTGCAGCCGGAATCGCATCTCCTCAGCCCAAGTTCAAAAAATAGTCCTGCATCTCACAACCGTAGCAAAAGAAGGGCAGACTTATATGTCTGCCTTTCTCTTTTAAGAAAGGACCAGACACGAATGTTTCCCCCCGCAGTGATATTTGATTTTGATGGCGTGATCGTAAATACGGAGCCAATCCATTATCAGGCATTTCAAACGATTCTGAAGCCATTGGGATTAGGCTACTCATGGGATGCATACCAGGAAATCTACATGGGTTATGATGACCGTGATGCCTTCAGAGAGGCATTTTCAGCAGGCAAGCGAAGATTGGATGACTCGCAGTTAAGACAGTACATTGAAGAGAAGGCAGTGCTGTTTGAAAACATTATTGCCAGTGGCGTTACACCCTACCCTGGTGTGCTGGAACTG
>CAZYMK010000061.1:0-13081 GCA_964648885.1 uncultured Geobacter sp.
TGTTTGCGGTTACCTCTGCTGAAAGCGATACTGTAGCAGGCCCGTAGCTCTGCAGCTGTACCGTTCCGGCCTGATCAGCTGCCGTCAGGGGCACCAGCGGGGCAGATTCAACCAGGGCCAGCCGGGCTGGATCAAAGTCATGTGCCAGCATCCGCTGCAGCCGTTTTGCCTGATCAGCCTCCTGTTCAACACTGGTTACCAGCCAGGCCTTGGGCAGCACCTGTTGATTCTCCAGAACCACCTCTTTGCCGTCGCTGAATACCTTCCGGTACCGCTCGCCAAAGTGGTGCTGCTGCTCGTACAGGCTCTGGTCATAAACCAGCCAGCGCAGGTTCATAATATCCGGCATACGCGATTGCAACGTCAACCGGTCCAGGTATTCCTGCCAACGCACCTTCTGAACCGCATTGGCGGTAAACAGTACCGGTATGCCGGCAGCAACGAAAGCCATCGGATCCCGCTCCCCCAACGGCAGCGTACGATACAGCGGCACCTCATTATCTTGACCCTTGACCACTTCGACAGGCTCAGTGCGTGGCCTTGACCCTTGACCCTGCTCCTTGATCCACTGCATGGCCGGGGTCAGGGCCGCCTCGTTCCGCACCGGCGGATCGGTCAGCACCAGAAACCAGCGGTTGACCCGCCAGAGGTCAGCGGTCAGCACCAGCAGCAGCCCGCAGATGCCGAGCCATGCTGCCAGCCTGCGCCGCACCAGAGCCAGCAGCAAAAGCGCCAGCAGGCTGGCCTGTGCCAGCGCAAGGCCGGTCTCCTGCTCGATAGTGAACCAGCGCTGGGCAACCATTCCGGCTCCACCGGCCTGATAACGGGTCGGCTGGGCCAGCCAGTCCATCATCCAGTTCCGCAGCGCTGCACCAAACACCTTCTCAATCACCAGCAACAACGCCAGTCCCAGCGGAAAGGCCAACACCCACCAGACCCAGCGTTGCATCCGCACTGCATCGCGCAGCCGGTCATCCCGCAGCAGGTCAATCCCCCGGGCAGTCAGCACCGCCAGTCCCAAGGCGGTCATGAACAGCATCATTTTGGGCACCCGGAACCGGTTGATGCCGGGCAGGTAGTCGTACAAAATCTGGTAGAACGGGGTGTACTTGCCCATGGAAAACAGCAGGCCGCCAATCACCGCAATCAGGGCTGCCGTGGTCACCCGGTCATTGCGGAACAGTAATGGCAACGGTAGCAGCAGCCAGGGCAGCAGGCCAAAGTAGGAGGCGGTCTGGGTAAAAAACATCCGGCCCCAGTAGTAGGTTTGATCAGGCCGGGGCTGATCCCCCCCTTCCTGACGGGACAGACCGAACAGGCCGGGTACCACCAGCGCCAGCGCCTCTTCCGGCGGCAGGGACCACATCATTGCCTCTTCCCGCTGCAGCCCCCCCTTGCCCTGGTTAGCGCCGGAATGGACTCCACGGTTGGTATCCTTTGACCAACCTGTCAGCGGTGCCAGTGAGACCGCCGAGGCAGCCAGGAAGAACAACACCATGGTTACCCCCAGCAGCAGGGTCCGGCCGGTCTTGACAGCCGGTTCGCCCTGCCTGACCTGCTCCAGCAGCCGCAGGATGCCATAGACCGCCACCCCCAGACAGGTATAAAAGGCGATCTGCCAATGGGTGTTAAAGAACTGGAAGGTGAGTACCAGGCCGGCGCAGAGGTAGGCAAACAGTCGATCAGTACGGAAACCTTTTTCAAGAAAGTAGAAGACCCAGGGGGCATGGGCGATGGTGGCGATCTTCATCACATGGCCGGCGTTGATCAGGGAGGTGTTTTCAGTGCAGAAGGCAAACAGCAGGCCGCCGAACAGAGCCGCAAACCGGCTGCAACCCACCAGGCGACAGTACAGGTAGGTACCGGCACCGCCAAGAAACAGATGCAGCACCATAAACCAGGCCACACTGGCCGGAGCCGGAATCAGTCCGAAGAGAAGGCGCTGGTAAATATGAAACTGCATGGAGGCCATGCCGCCGTCATTGGTATGGCCGCTGTTGATGTAGGGATCCCAACCGGCACTGGAGAGGTCAATCCGCAGCATTGACCAGAGCGGCTTGCCATAGGCGTTATAGACCCCCCAGTAGAACTCGTTGAGAATATCCGGTGCCCGCACGATCTTGGTGGTGAACAGGATCGGACTGAACAGGGCCACCAGCCCCACCAGCAGGAGCAGGAGTATCAGCAGGTCACTGCTGCGTCGCTGCCTCAGCATACTGCCACCACCCGTTGATAGAACCGGTCCAGCTCATCTGCCCGCTTCTCCCAGCCAAAGACCGTTGTCATCCGCTCTCTGGCTGCCTGCCCGATCCGTTCTGCAATAGCACGGTCAGTTAACAGACGCTGCGTTGCCTGCACCAGACCGTCTATCTCCCCGGACTCCACCAGCAGGCCAGATTCGTCATGCTGCAGGTACTCAGGCACCTGCCCTACCCGCTCGGCAGCGGTCGGTATGCCGCAGGCTGCCAGTTCTGCCAGCTTGGCCGGACACTTGGTCCGGTTGATCAGGGTATCATCAAACAGATAGAGCGCTGCATCCGCCGCTGCCAGACAGTCCGGCAACTGCTCCGGCCTGATCCAGCCGGCAATCGTCACCTGTTCACCAAATCCCCGCTGATCAGCAACCTGTTCCAACGCCTGCTCCTCTCCCTGCTGCCCCTTGCCCACCACCAGCAGGCGCATCTGCGGCATCCGGCAGCAGAGCTGCTCCAGCACCGCATACAGCCGCTGCTGATCAAACTCAAAAAAACGGGTGTACAGCAGCAACACCGGCTGCCTTGCACCAAACCCAAAACGACGACGCCCCTGCTCCCGACTGCCTGCTGCTCGCACCACCGGCCCATTGGGCAGATACAACGTTGCTTCAGGCCGCGCCCCCATGCCCCAGGCCAGCGATTCCAGCGACCGGGAGGCCACGGTCACGCCATCTGCCCGGCGGGTCAACCACTGCTCCTGCAGACTGAACAGCCGCTTCTCCGCCCAGCTGTAGGGGTGCAGGTCGTTCATGCCGCCGTTCCCCTCACGGTCGTCACTGTCAACCACCAGCAGCGGTCTGCGCCTTCCTGCCAGCCGCAGACCGGCCAATGCCATGGCTGCCAGACCACCATACCCCTTGGGCTTGAACAGGTGGATCAGATCAGGCTGCTGATCAAGGGCAGCCCGCAGCATCCGCCAGGCAATGAATGGAGCGGCCAGTGGCCCATCCGTTGGCCCCAGCCTGACATTACGCAAGGTCACCCCCTCTACCTCCTCCACCAGACCGCTGTCTTCGGGATTCGTATAGGGTGGCGCAATGATCTCAAGCTGATGCCCGATCCGCTGTAACTCTTTGGCCAGCGGCAGCATCCGGGCCTGCAGAGACCCCTTGGGCCTGATGCCGAATGGCGCCCAGAATACAATCTTCATGCTAACGCCCGAGACCTTTCTTGATCGTCCGATAGAGCCCACTTTCGGCCAATCGATAATAGGGCAGCAGCAACGGAGCCAGCAGCGTACCGTACCAGCCAAAATAACGACGGTGCTGATCCAGCATCCGGAAATGCAGCCGGGCCTTCAGTTCGTGCCCCATTCCGGCCGCCATGGATGTTATCTGTTTACGATACTGAAAACCGACCAGATCAAGACAGCGCACCCTGCACCCCAGCTCCAGCAATGAGAGCCAGAAATCCCAATCCTCCCAGCCACGCCGCAGGGTCTCATCATAGCCCCCCACCTGCTGCCAGTCTGCCCGGCGGTAGAACGCAGAACAGAAAATGATGTTACCCAGCCCCATCCGCCAGCGGGAAAAAGGGGCCAGCCGCCACTCCCCCTGTTCTGCGCCGAACTTCTCGGCCCGACAGTAGACAATTCCCAGGTTCGGGTCAGCCTCCAGAGCTGCCACTGCCTGGCTGAGGTAACCGGGGCCGATCCGGTCATCAGCATCCAGCGGCAGGATGTAGGTGCCCTGCGCCTCTGCAATGCCCCGGTTCCGGGCTCCGGCCAACCCCCGGTTTTCCTGTCTGATCAGCTTGGTTTTGGGATGGTTCAGCTGCTCCAGCAGGGTGATGGTTGCCGGATCAGTGGAACCATCATCCACCACGATAATTTCAAGATCATAAAAGTCTGATGCCAGCACTGAACCGATGGACTCAGCCAGATACTGCCCCTGATTGTAGCAGGGTATGATGATGGAGACGAGGGGCATGGATAATAAACATTTCTTTAATATGCTGTAATTGCAGAGTTATTTTAAAAATCAAAGTTTATTATCCAACGGGGTAGATAATAAAGTCATCTTTAAAGGGGTGGATAGAAGCTATTCCATTACTCTCCCAGCAGCTTGGATTCAAAACGCTGGAAAGATGCCGAACGCCTCAGGCGGCTTATGTTAATGGAACCATTTGAGATAACCTTGATTGCATGCACCTTGTCGTCATAACGCCAACCACGAGCTTGCTTGAAATGGTTGATAACAGCAGCTTTGGGTTGACGCTCCCGGTCAGGATGGCGCACTCTACCCGCCTGGTAACCATGTGCACCTGTAGAAAGGTAACTGGACAACTTTTCCTCGTCAGCCAATAGCCAACTTTCCAGTTCCTGTTCAATACAGATCAAAAAAACCTGATTGTTCTGCCCAATTCCCGCTTGTTGCAAGGTTCCAAGAAGTGCAGTCCGCTCCAGATGGCGGCATGGTTTGTACGCCTTATCCGGCCAGGCAGGACGTAAATCCCAAATAATCAACACCCTGTCACATCCATCTGCAAGCAATGCTGCTGTAACTGTCGCCGCCTGTGCCAGCAAATTGGGCTTGGTGTCCAGCGTACGCGACACAAAAGTCGCATCCGGCAGCAATGTCTTTCCCAGATATTCACAAACTTGCTTGTCAGCACCCTGGGGGCCACATTCAAAGATAAGTCCTATCTTCATAACGTGCTCCCGGAAAGGTTACCCATGGTATAAAGCTTGCCCGGTGCAAAATCTTGAGCCCACTTTTGCAGGTTCCCGTTGTCAGATGGGCGAATAAAGCGCGGATGTCCCTTGGCGTCCCGTTCCACCAGCACCAAGTGTTCAAGGGTGAGCAGATCAAGCAAATACGGCGAGTGAGTTGTCAGAATTATTTGTGTTGTGCCGTCAAGCACGGCATTGCGGATTTCCTCAACCAGCAAATGGATGCTGCGCGGGTCAAGACCGTTTTCAATCTCTTCAATGACAATTAATGATGGAGGGTTGGGATGACGCAACAGCGCAAGCAAGGCCAAAAGGCGCAACGTTCCGGTAGATAACATCCAGCCGGGCACCTCAAAATTGGCTTCCTTCATCTGAAGCCAAGCCTTACGTTCCAGCTCTATAGTCGTCGCCGGTCGTAAATCAACAGCATACGGCAAAACATACTTCATCGTTTCTTCTATGCCATTATAGGCGCTTATGTCCTGTTGTCGAAGATCACGTAAAAAATCGGCAATGTTTGAGCCGTCCCGTGCCAGCCGTACACTGCCCCCAGTGCGCTGTTGCGGCACCGGCAGCCCCATATTTTCAGGGCTTAATGTCAAAAACTGCCAATTGTGTATATAGGTTGACAGCTCTTCATAATCGACCAAAGGGGCAGATAGCACCGAGCGACCGGGAGCATAGGTCTGCATAATATCTTTAAAATTACGTTCAATGAATCTGTCAACCCCGGTAATTCTTTCTTTGCTTATGAATATACGATTTGCTGCAGGGTCGTTGTTTGCTTCAAGCTGAACGCGCTGAACCTTGCGCGAACTTTCACCTATGGCCAGTTCAAAGCTGATTGGATTAACCGGTCTTCCTGCTTGCTCCTTCGCCTCCTGCCCTTTGTGACGGGCATGTTCTATCCCCAGCCATCGCTGCATGGCAACATCAAGTCCATCACGCACAATGCTTCGGTAGGTTTCAAGCGCCTCTATCAGGCTGGATTTGCCTGCGCCGTTATTGCCGATAAAGGCGGTAAGCGCGCCCAGCTTGACCACCTTACTGTCAACAATAGCCTTGAAGTTACGCACTCGGACAGATTGCAACCGCTTTGGTTGTGTCATTTGATCAATCCTCTCTCCACATCACGGTAGGCGTTCTGGGCCGCAATTTTGACCGGATCGGCCACCAGCGGGAAGGTGGTCAGGATATAGGCGAACTCCTCTTCCGTCAGGCCGTACAGGTGGGCAACCAGGCCGTCCAGCTCGGCCCGCAGGCGGCGGCGCTCCACCGCGTCGGTCACCCCTTGTTTGTAGCTGCCAATACTGGCCTCTTTGGCCAGCTCGTCAAACTCCGGGGTGGTGCAGATCAGCTTTGCGACCCGCTCCACAATCGGGCGAAAGGCCTTGTCCTTTTCAGTCAGACGGGGGACGGGGAGTTGGTAGATATAGAAGAAGTTCAGGGTAGTTGTAACCTTCATTCGCAACATAAAATCAATAACAAAGCTATTCCATACAGCGCAAATACATAGCTGTTCCTTATTGCCAATGAGCCGTTTGCCATCCTCATAAACCTTTACGGTCGGCAGCTTGTTTCCATGAAAGGCTGGCGGAATAATGGTTGAGATCATTGTTCTTTCGTCTGTATTACGAGCAATGTCCCTAAAGCCTAACCTGAAAGTTTGACAGTCTAGTTTTTGGCCTTCATCTTTTGCTCTTCCTAACAGTGCCGCACGACCTTCCAAAGAATCAATCCAATATCTTGGGCTTTCAAAAGCAGCATCAAACTGATGAATCATTTTCCCCTCGTACAAGGGCAGCCGTCCTTTTGCCGCTTCAGCCTTAAACAGACGGCTGTCATTGGTCATATGAAATTCTGCCGTAAAACCTATATTCCAAAATCCTTCAATCTTCTCCCCCAACAGCGGGAACTTGAGCATCTTCTCCGCAATACGGATATCCACTGTCGATTTAAACTCCATCAGCGAGTGGGAATCCGGCGACAGGCGGCGGATCAGCTCAACGCTCAGCTCCAGCGCCCCTTCGGCTGGAAACCGCTCCAGCTCCGCCACATCCAGCCGCATGAAGGCGGTGGGAAAACGCTCTGTTGTTCCCCCCTTCTCAAAGGTCAGCACCACAAACTTAAAACGGCTATCCACCCCTTCAAATATGATCTTACGGTTTTCAAAGCAGAACAGGCCGGTGACCCGGTTTTCATCAAACAGCAGATCCCGCAACCCTTTGGCCCCCAGGTCGGTGTAAATGCCGCTGGGAATGACAATGCCGCACTCCCCCCCCTGTCTCAGCAGGTTGGCGCATTGTTCAGTAAACAGCTTATACAGGTTTATGTCACTGCCGGTCTTCTTACCCCCCACCATGACCGACTGATGCTTAAACTGGGGCGCAGCACGGAACCAGGCCGAAAGATGGGGAAAACGGGAAAGGTACTCCAGCCAGGCAGCGCGGATCTCTTCATCCTGCAGCAGCTTGTCCTGCTCCTTCTCAAACTCCTTGATGGTCATCTTGTTCTTGCTGACCAGCCCGGAATGTTCCTGAAAGAACTCCTTGGCCTGGGGCTTGACGATCTCCCAGGGGGGGTTGGTGATGATGATGTCGAACCCGCCCCGCTTCTGCATGATCTCGTCAAAGACATAGCCCCAGTGAAAGGGGTGCAGCAGCTCGATATCCGCAATGGTGACGGCACGTTTTGCCGGTTTGGCCAGGCCCCCTTTGGCCGTGTCCCAGGCTGCCTGTTCAAACCTGATGCCCTGCTCTTTAAAACGATCCTGCAGCAGTTCATTCATGATGCCGTCGGCCTGCTGCATGGCCTGGTCAATATCATCCCGGATGCCGCGCAGATCGCAGGCTTGCCCCATCAGCTGGGCGGTGTTGCGATATACCGACAGCTTGCGGTTCTTTTCATCCAGCAGACGGCGGAAGCTGGGCTTGAACAGGTCATCCTGCTTGTGGTCAAACTCATGTTCATCCACCCGCATCAGCCCCACCAGCGAGTTGCCGGGCAGGATGTTAAAATCAATGTTGGGCAACGGCTCCAGCTCTTCCACCCGCCGCACCGAGGCGACCATGGCCAGAAACAGGCGCAGCTTGGCGATTTCCGTGGCCTCTTCCATGATATCCACGCCGTAGAGGTTGTCAGTGACGATCTTGCGTTTGATGTAGTAGCCGACACTGGGATGGTCTTGACGGATCGCCTTGAGCCAGTTGTCCAGCTCTTTGCTGACCCCCAACTCAGCCCGCCCCACAATGGCATAGTAGATGTTGATCAGCACCTTGAGGGCCGCCACCAGAAAGGCGCCGGAGCCAACCGCCGGATCAAGAATGGTCAAGGACGGCAACACGTCGTTGACCAGTTTGAGGGCTGTCCGCGCATCCATCCTGGCCAGCATATCGGCCACGGTGGGAAACGAAACAGCAGAGATCCCCAGGGCAGGCACCGCCTCCTGCCGCACCCGCTCCAGAATCAGGCGGTGGATGCTGCGCTCAGCCAGATAGCCGGTGATCTCAGGCCGGGTGTAGTAAGCGCCGAACGCCTTCTGGTTGATGTATTTTTCAAAGATGTAGCCCAGCACATCGGGGTTCAGTTCATCGGCATTGCCTGCCGGGGTGTCGTCCAGATGCCAGGAGTAGCTGGAGAAAAGGTTGAAGATGCCGTCAAAGGCTGCATCGGGAATCTGCAGGCTGATGCCGACCCGAGGCTTCCCGTTTTCATCTTCCTCAAGCTTGTGGTGCAGAAACAGGCCGCCGTTCAAATAGGGGATAATGCCGGTCAGGGCCTGTACCTCCGGCGAACGTTGTGCCTCCGGCTTGGCAAAGGCCTCAAAAAACAGGGCGTTCAGAAACTCGCCATAGAAGCGGTCCGGTCCACGCTGACGGCTTTGCGCCAGCTTGTTCAGCAGGTACTGTTCATCCTTGTTGTCCAGAAAGAACTTCTTCTGCAGAAACCAGACAAACATCAAGCGGTTCAGGATAACCGAGGCGTACCAGCGGCGGTCTCGCTCGTTGTCTATCCCCTGAATCTGCAGCAGAAGCTGTTCGTGCTGTTCCTTATAGCCATCGAAAAACCGCCGGGTGGTCTTTTCCACATCCAGGGCAGTTTCCATGCGACGCAGCACCTCCAGCACCGGCATCCGGCCACGAGCATCCAGTTCCGACAGTTCCACCACCAGGGATTTCAGTTTTGAAGCAAACAGATCCACAGGCTGGCCGCGAAAATACTCATGGCGGCGGGAGATAAACTTCGGTTTGCCAGTATCAGGGTCTTTATCCCGTTTGACCCAGTACCAGAGACTCTGTGAAGGCTTGTCCGTTTGATCCAGAAAGATCAACAGGTTTTCGTAGTGGGATTTTGAGAGGTGACGCCAAAGCGCCATACGTACCGCTTCATCCGGCCAGCCATCAGCGCAGACCAGCTCAAGCACGGCAACACCGGAAAGTTCAGCCGCCATCCGGTACTGAAAGGAGGTTCCCTTATGTTCATCTGCGCGCCATTGCTGTTCAGCAACAGGCGCCTTTTTCCAGCCGATCACCTGGGTAAAGAGTGCGGTAATATTAAAACTGCTCAGATACTCGCTGAATTTTTCAAAATCAAAACTGGACATGGTTTGTCTTTCGTCAGACGGAATCATTCTGTTGTTGAACGCTCAACCCCAGCGAACAGACCACCCTTGGCTCCCGCTGGGCCGCTTCATCCTGGGTGTAGGTCAGTTGCCCTTCTTCCCGCAATGACTTGACCGCTTCGGCCAGTTGCTCATCCTTCACCCCGCCCCGCATCAGGCGGTTCAGGGTATCGGCAGCGGTTTCCAGCAGCGGGTGGGTGTAAATATCATCAATGGCCAGTTCCAGTTCATCATCGGCAAATAGGGTGGAACGGAGCGACCGGCTGTATTCCTTGAGTCGATCATAACAACGCCGACGGGGGCTTGAAGGGCGTCCCAGGCCACCGCCCACCGTACGGTCCTGAACCACCGCCAGCTTGAGGCCGGTAGCAACCAGCTCATGATGGTTTTCCGCACGCTCCAGAGCCGGTTCATCCGGTCCGCAGGCAGCGGCCCGCAGGATGGCAAATTGTGATTCTGTGATCGCTTCACCGTTTGGCGCAACCCAGGCCAGGTGATCATTGCCTTCCGGAGATTTGACATAGACCAGCGCCCCGCCATGCAGAGCGGCATCCCCGAGCAGCGGCAGACGATCCGGCTGCGGCAAAAAGCGTTTGGTGGAGTAAATGATCGGCGGCAGTGCCTCAACGGCGCGGGCCAGTGCCGGATTGTCCTGGGTGGCGTTTTTCCAGCTCTGCCAGGCGTAGGAGGCCAGATCAACCTCGTCTTCCCGTTCATCCAGCACGCCGCTCTGCCCGCTTGAAAGCGCCCGCAGAGCCGCCATGTCCTCGTCTTCAAAAAACGCCTCGTCGGTGCCAACCACTTCAGCGTTTTCCCGCAACCGCTCCGTAATGCGCGAACGAAGCTTGATCAGGCGCTCAACGCCATCTGCCGGCAGGAAGGAATAGCAGCGAATCTCTTCGGCCTGCTGACCGATACGGTCAACCCGACCGGCCCGCTGGATCAGGCGGATTATGGCCCAGGGCAGGTCATAATTGACCACCACGGCGCAGTCCTGAAGGTTCTGGCCTTCTGAAAGCACATCGGTACAGACCAGGACCCGTAGTTCTTCATTTTTGGTGACCTGAGCCTTGTTGGAGCGGGGCGAAAAGCGGCAGGCCAGGGCAAAGGGATCAACCGTTGCGCCGGTGGCAACCGCAAGTTGCGTTATCCCGGCTTTCTGTAACTCCAGTCCAAGATACCGGGCGGTGTCGGCAAACTGGGTAAAGATCAGCAACTTGTCGTTTTTGTGGGTGCGTTTGATCAGTTCCTGCAGTTGAAGCAGCTTCTGGTCCTGTTGCGCCTGCCAGCTCCCCTGCTGTTCCAGAAGCTCGCGCAGTTCGGCAACATCGGCGGCCAGATGTGCATGCAAGGTCTTTTTGAACAGCCGGGGGCTGATCCATTTAAAGCGCTTGCGATACACGGCGGCATATTGGTTGTAGACGGTTTCGGCCTGGCTGACCGTTTCATCGGCGGATTCCTCAATCAGGCCGTCAAACAGGTCTTCCGGTTCGCTGGTCAGGCTGTCACTGTCTTCGTCAAGGCGTCCGGCATCGAGCAGTCCGGCATCAAGGGTGCCGATGGGAAGATCAAGGTTGTTATCCAGCGCAAAGAGGTAGATTTCATTACGCAGGATATGGCGCTCTAACGACTGCAAAAAAGAAAAGCCGCTTGATTCAAGACGCTTAAAAAGATTGGTGCGGCAAAATCCGATCAGCCGTTTGCCAGCCTTGCCCAGGTCATCCATTAGCTTGCGTTCACCGCCTGTGGCCGTTTTAAGCGCCAACGGTTCAGCATAACTGCCGAGGCCGTAGCGGGAGAGGTGCAGGCTGTTGATCACCTCTACGACGGTTTCAGAATAGAGCCGTGCATACTGGTCGGACCGGTTCTGCTCGTCAATGGGGAAGCCAAGTGACAGGGGCAGGCGGTTTGGGAAAAAACGCTTGCAGCCGTTGTGGTCGGTTATGTACTTGCGCCCTTTTTGATCGGTTTCCGCATGGTTGTCGATAATAAAACCACGAGTACGGCGCACCATGTAGAGACGGATCAATTCACGCCAGTCGTCCAGTTCGTCACTTTTTTCCATGGCCTGGATCGAGTGGGTGGGGCACTGGTACTGACGTTCAAACTGGGCTTCGCTTAACCCCTTCTTGCGCATGAACTGTTCGGGGCGAATGCCGAGATTGGCCCGCTCATCAATGAACAGGCGTAGCTGGCTTGAAAGGTCGGTCAGGGTCTTGTTGTAGGGGGTGGCAGTCAGCAGGATGACGCGGGAGTCACACTGCCGGATATATTCGGCAATCGCTTTGTAGCGCCGTCCTTCACGATTGCGCAGGTTGTGGCTTTCATCAATCAGCACCAGACGGTAGCGTTTCAGCTCTTTCAACCCCTTGGAAGCATGACTGACCTGGGTAAGCGACATGACCATGCCGCGCAGGCCATACTCCTTGCGGTAGGCCTCCCACATGGGCACCAGGTTCTTGGGACAGATAATCAAGGTTTCATAGCTGAGCTCATCCTCAATCATCCTCGCCAGGGCGGTGGCCATCATCGTCTTGCCCAGACCAACCACATCGCCGATCATCACGCCACCGCGCCGGTGCAGATGACGTGCGGCAATCTTGACTGCGCTCTTCTGGAACTCGAACAGTTCTTCTTCAAAACGCAGGGGCAGTCTGAATTGACTCAAACCTGCCCGTGCTTCCACGCTGAGGTGGTAGGCCATGTTCAGATAAATATGATACGGCGGCACAACGGTTTCACGTGCCCAACTTGTCTCAATCACCTCGGCCAGATCGGCCGAGACATCAATACACCAGCGTTCGCTCCAACGGTCGTTAAACCAACTGGAAAGCTTTTCTGCTGCGTCGTGATCAAGTACATCAACGTTCAGTTCACCCTGGCGGGAGAGCCCGGACATGGTGAGGTTGCTGCTGCCGACAAAACCGGTGATGGGGTTGTTCACGTCCTGACGAAAGAGCAGGTACAGCTTGGCATGCAACGGATAGGGGAGAAACAGTTTGACTACCACTTGACCGGTACGCAGGCGGCAGGCCAGGAGCCTAAGCCCTGCCTCATCTTTTGCCGTGGGAATTCCAAAGGTTATCTGTTCACGCAGATGCTGGGCAAAACGCTGCTTCAACTGTGACACGCGAGCGTTGTCAAGCAATAGGTCATGCGCTCCATCATGCAGTTGGTAGAGTTCTTTTACCTCATCCTGCGGTGGACGCTGCATGCCGATCAACACCCGGCAGACCTGCCCTTGCCGGGGGTCCCACGGTGCAATCAGATCGTCCAGCGCCTGCCATCCCCGCAAGTTGAAGTAGCCAACACAAAAATCAGCATGGTTGCTTGTTTCAAGGGTTGCCCGTAGCGCGGTCATCAGATGATTGGAGATGTTATCAAAAATTCTGGGCATTGCTATCAGACTCCGTTCCGGTCAAACTTCCAACGCCAGCACCAGCAGCACCGCTTTGCTGGCCTGTTTCAGGCAGTCATCATCAAGAGTACCCAGCTTACGGGTCAAACGGTCTTTGGAAACCGTCAGTATCTGCT
>CAZYMK010000062.1:0-5325 GCA_964648885.1 uncultured Geobacter sp.
TTGGTCGGAGCGAAACGATTCGAACGTTCGACCCCCTGCTCCCAAGGCAGGTGCGCTACCAGGCTGCGCTACGCTCCGAAAAAGAAAGTTTATTTACCACAGTATGTTAGTGCAGTGCAAGCAATAACTGCATTTTTTTAGTTTGCCCTTTTCGTGGCTCACTCAACGCAGGAAATGCAACACTGCAGCGGCAATGCCATCCTTGTCCAATCCATAGGCGGCACGCAGCTCGTGCTGTTCTCCTTGTTCAATGTAGCTGTCAGGGTAGCCGATGCGCAGCACCGGCAGTTGGATGCCCTGTTGCTCAAGCAGTTCAAGAACCGCCGTACCGAATCCTCCCTGGCGAACATTTTCTTCAAGGGTGACCAGTCTGCCGAAGCGTTGCGCCATCTGCTGTATCAGATCCTGATCAAGCGGTTTGACAAAACGGGCATTGACCACGGTCAGACTGATGCCCTGCTGAGCCAACTGTTCAGCCGCTTCAAGGGCCGGATAGACCATCGCCCCCAGGGCCAGCAGCACGCCATGTTCGCCATCACGCACCAGTTCAGCCTTGCCGATCGGCAAGGCCTTCAGGTCCTGTTCAAGGGGCACGCCATAACCGTTACCGCGAGGGTAGCGTAGGGCCACTGGCCCGTTGTGATCAATGGCAGTCTTGAGCATGTGCTGCAGTTCGTTTTCATCCTTGGGTGCCATCAGGGTTATGTTGGGGATGTGGCGCAGATAGGAAAGATCGAAAACGCCGTGGTGTGTCGGGCCGTCACTGCCCACCACCCCACCCCTGTCAAGGGCAAAGACCACCGGCAGATTCTGTAGACAGACATCGTGCAGCACCTGATCATATGCCCGCTGCAAAAAGGTGGAGTAGACGGCAAAAACCGGTTTCTTGCCCTCACAGGCCAGACCGGCGGCAAAGGTGGCACCATGTTGTTCAGCAATGCCCACATCAAAAAACCGCTGCGGGTACTGTTTGGCAAAAGAGGTCAGACCAGTGCCGTCAGGCATGGCAGCGGTTATGGCCACCACCCGTTCATCCTCTTCTGCCAGACGTGCCAGGGTGTTGCCGAAGATAGCGGTATAGGAGGCAGCCCCGCCTTTACCCTTCAGCACCTTGCCGGTCGCAAGATCAAACGGACCCACCCCATGAAACAGGGACGGGTTCTGTTCTGCCGGTTTGTACCCCTTGCCCTTGGTGGTCAGCACATGGATCAATACTGCATTATCAAGCTTTTTTACCCGCTCCATGGTTTCCAGCAAAAGCGGCAGGTCATGTCCGTCAATCGGACCGATATACTCAAAACCAAAGGCCTGAAACAACATGGCCGGGGTAAAGAGCCCCTTAAAGGAGTTTTCCACCTTACGGGCCAGTCTGATGATCCCCTTGCCGGTCTCGCTTTTGACCTGCTCGATAAAGTGCTCCGTCTCACGCTTGAATTTATGGATAAACTCACTGCTGGAAGTGCGGGAGAGGAACCCGGAAACCGCGCCAACGTTCTCGGCAATCGACATCTCGTTATCGTTCAGGATCACTACCAGGTCACGGTTTAAGTGACCGGCATGGTTTAAGCCCTCAAAGGCGATACCGCCGGTCATGGAGCCGTCACCGATCACCGCCACCACCTTGTTGCTGTTGCCTGCCAGATCCCGGGCCACGGCATAGCCGGTGGCAGCAGAAAGTGAGGTTGAGGAGTGTCCCACCTCCCAGACATCATGTTCCGATTCGTACCGCTTGGGAAATCCGCTGATGCCGTTCAGGGTACGCAGGGTACCAAAGCTGTCGCGGCGCCCACAGATGATCTTGTGCGCGTAGGCCTGATGCCCTACATCCCAAATCAGCTTATCTTCAGGCGAATGAAAGACCCGATGCAGGGCAATGGTCAGTTCAACCACGCCAAGGGACGGGGCGATATGCCCACCGTTTTGGGCACAGGTCTCAATAATCAGCTGGCGTATCTCGGCTGCCAATGCCGGTAACTCAGATAAAGACAGCTGTTTCAGGTCGTCAGGTGCATTGATCTGCTTTAAAAGTGACATGGCTGTTTCAGTTCTTTCTCTCAACAATATAACGGGCAATTGCGCGTAGCGGTTCTGCCGCAGCACCAAACATCTCCAGGGACAGCATCGCCTCATCCATCATGGCCTGGGCTTCCTGCTTGGCAGCTGCCAGCCCCATCACCGCCGGATAGGTGGCCTTGCCGCGGGCCTCGTCACTGCCGGCATCTTTGCCAATCTCCTCGGTGGTCCCCTCAATATCAAGAATATCATCGGCAATCTGGAACGCCAGACCGGCTGCCTCGCCATAGCGCCGGATGGCTGCCAGTTGCTGCTGATCAGCTCCACCCAGCAGCGCACCGGCTACCACTGAGGCCTTGATCAAAGCGCCGGTCTTGTGGGTGTGAATATACTGTACCGTGGGCAGGTCCATCTCCGGCTTGCCCTCACTCTCCATATCCACCACCTGGCCACCCACCATGCCGTAAGTACCGGCGCAAACGGCGATTTCCTGGATCACGGCCAGGGTTGTGGCCGGATTAGTACTGCCGGTAAAACGGGGATTACTCAACAGCTTGAACGCCTCGGTCAGCAGACCGTCTCCGGCCAGGATGGCAATGGCCTCGCCAAATACCTTGTGATTGGTAGGACGTCCCCGCCGGAAGTCATCATCATCCATGGCCGGCAGATCATCATGAATCAGCGAATAGGTATGGATCATCTCCATGGCGCAGGCAGCAGGCATAGCCTGCTCAACTGCCCCGCCCACCGCCTCGCAAGCGGCCAGCATCAAGACAGGACGCACCCGTTTGCCGCCGGCAAAAACAGAGTACCGCATGGCCTTGTGAATACTCTGGGGCCGCTCCTGTTCCCCGGGCAGATACTGCTCAAGGGCCGTATCAACCAACGCAATTTTTTCTTTCAGGTATGGTTTCAGGTCCACTGTTTCTTTCCCTTCATGCTTCATCGTCTTGATCCAGACCAAACGGTTCCTTGCGAAACGAACCGTCGCGCTGCTTGATCAGCACCTCTACCTTGCGCTCTGCCTCGTCCAGTTTTCTGGCACAGAAGGAGGCATGCCGCACCCCTTCCTCAAAGGCCTTGATGGAATCATCCAGTGAGAGGGCGCCGCCCTCCAGCTTGCGCACTACCTCTTCCAGCTTTTTCAGCGATGTCTCAAATTTTTCAGCTGCCATGGTTGTCCCCGCTCAAAGTGAAGCGTCATTATACTGATTAGCGCCTGATCGTCAACAGCAAGCCGCTAGATCAGGCTTTCCAACCGCTGCAAACTCTGCAATAATCCCTGCGCGTGTTCAAACCAACCAGAGGTGCCTGTGAAGATCCTCTTTATCCACCCCTACGGTAACAATTTCCTGGTCGGCGTACCGGATATCACCACCATCTTCAATGTCATGCCCCCCCTGGGGCTGCTTTCCATCATGGCCTGGCTGGAAAAACACCAGATCAGTTCTGAGATCATTGACTGTTACGCAACCCCCATGCCCCAGCAAGAGCTCGTTGCCGAGATTATTCGACGTAAGCCTGATCTGGTGGCCTTTTCCTGCACCACCTCATCCTTTCCTGAAGGCAACCGGATAGCCGAGGCGCTCAAGACGGCCGACAGTCGGATCAGGATCGTGTTTGGCGGTGCCCATGCCTGCACCATGGGGGCACCACTGCTGGACCGCTTTCCTGCCATTGATTGTCTGGTACTGGGTGAAGGTGAGCAGACCATGCTGGAGCTGGTCCGGTCCGGCTTTAGTAACCTTGACGTCATACCCGGTCTGGCCTACCGGGATGCAGGCGGTGCCAGCTGCCAATCGCCACCACGGGAACTGATCGCCAACCTGGACGACCTGCCCTTCCCTGCCTACCACCTGCTGCCGGGGTTCCCCAACAAATACAAGCTGCCACTGTTCAGCTCGCCCCGCTATCCCAACACCAGCATTATCTCCAGCCGCGGCTGTCCCTACCAGTGCTCCTACTGCGACCGCTCGGTCTTTGCCCGGGGGTTTCGCTTCAACTCGCCGGAATACATCCTTGAGCATGTGGCCATGCTGCAGCGTGACTACGGCATCAGACATGTTTTTTTCTATGACGATCTGTTCACCTTTGACCGCAAACGGGTGGCCCGTTTCTGTGAACTAAAGGCCAAGATGGGACTCAAGGTTGGCTATAACTGCATTGCCCGGCTGGAGCATGTGGATCAGGAACTGCTGGGGCTGCTCAAATCCTCCGGCTGCTGGCAGGTCAATTTCGGGATTGAGTCGGGCGATCCGGAAATTCTAAAAAAACATCGCAAGTTCTACGGCCTTGATGAAGTCGGACGTAAGCTGCAGCTGGTCAAGGACTACGGCATGCGGGTCAAGGGGCTGTTTATGGTGGGGTTGCCCGGCGAAGATGAAACCGCCATCCGGCGAACCATTGATTATGCCCTCTCATTGCCGCTGGACGAAATCAACGTCACCAAATTCACGCCGTTCCCCGGTGCGCCAGTTTACCAGACCCTGCAGCAATTTGGCGAATTTCATGAGGAGTGGGAACTGATGAACTGCATGAATTTCGTCTTCATTCCCCATGGCATGACCAAGCAGCAACTGGAGGGGCTCTACGACGAATTTATCCGCCGTTTCTACCGCCGCAGCCGGATCCACTGGGGCTACACCAAGATGATCTGGAAATCACCCCACAGTGTGCTTGATTTCCTGAAAAACCTGCCAGCCATCCTGAAGTTTGAAAGGAAACAAAAATGGTAAAAGCCCTGCTGGCAGCAGCTCTTATTGCCCTTGGTACCAGTTCTGCTCTTGCAGGTGCCCCAGTCAAAACCACAGCCGATGCCAGCTATGAACTGACCCTGCTTTCCGGTTACGGCATCTCCCATCGTGATTTTGGCGAAACCCTCACCCAGGTTCAAACCTTTGACATCATCCCGCGACTGGGCTGGTTCTTGTCTGATGAGATCGGCAAAGGCAGCTGGTTTCAGGGCAGACATCAACTGCTGGTAGAGTTGCCCTATCATCTGGCCGTGGATCATGGCGGCAGATCAATGGTGGGGGGGTACTTACTAGGAAGCTGGAAGTTTACCAGCTTAACCAGCTTAAAACCTTATATTTTTGCCGGTGGCGGACCGGTTTATGCGGATCTGGGCCTGCCCAGCATGGGGGCCAAACTCAATTTTAGTTACCAAGGGGGCACCGGGGTGCAGATTCCAGTGGGACAGGCAATCATGCTGAATCTGGAGTACCGCTACCACCATATTTCCAATGCCGGTACTGCCAGCCCCAATGAGCCGCTTAATTCCAGTAAGTTTCTGCTGGGCATAAGCTGGCTGCG
>CAZYMK010000062.1:5425-13044 GCA_964648885.1 uncultured Geobacter sp.
ATGCCGAGGTTGGCTGCCTGGCCAATGGATGCCATGGCACCGTAATCGGTCAGGGCCAGTGAGCCGAAACCGGCTATGGTGGTCACTGCCGACAGCAGGATGGAGCGACCGGCCTGTACAAAAGCCTCCCCCTGCTGATCTGCGTCAACCCCATGGCAGCGATGCCGCACATGCATACCGTAATCACAACCCATCCCCACAATGGTTACCAATACCATGATGTTCATAAAGTTGAACTTCATCCCCACCAGGGCCATGGTTCCCAACATGGCCACTATGCCAAACAGCACCGGCCCCAGGGCCACACCGATACCTGCCGGGCTCCGCAACTGCACCATCAGCAGCAGCAGCACCAACAGGCTGCCCAGCCCGATTCCGTTAATGGCACTGCTACGCACTGCAGCCAGCAGCTCCCTGCTTACCAGATCGGTGCCGGTTACCCGTGCTGCAGGCAGGGCTGCTCCCAGGTCACGGACAAGATCAGCAGGCTGCAGCTGACCCGGTTTGAAGTAGAGGTACGTCAGGGCATGCCAGCCGCTTTGGTCCTGTATCAGGTGGCGTTCAACCACACTGCGCAACGGTGAAGCGGTCAGCTGTTTGATGATGGCGCCATCATCAAGCAGTTGCCCCAGACTACCGGCTTGCAGGTACTGCAGATACGGCTCAAAGGCGGCAACACTGAACCCTTTGGCATGCAGTTGTTTCTGGAGTTGGGTTGCAACACCCGTTGAAGGGGGCAGCTGTGCAACCATGGTCTGCTGGTCTGCGTGGCTGTTCATGGTCTGCCCCAGGTTTGACCAGGCCTGCAGACTCCCCTTGGCAGCCAACCCACCCACCAGGGATGCCACTGCCTGGTTGTGCTGCAGCACCTCGGCCTGACTAGCCCCATCAACTGCCACCAGCATACTCTTGGGGGCCAGGTTCAGGTGCTGTGCCACCAGCTCCTGGGCACGAAACGCCTCGGAATGCTGGGGCTGCAGGTTCTTGAGTTCAACATCAAAAGAGGAGTTGCGGGCAAACAGGCCAAACAGCACCACCAGCAGCGCTGCGCAGCACAGCAGCAGCCTGGAATACCTGCCGGAAAACCGCCAGAGTCCTGCCAATCCCAGGGAAGGCAGCGGATGGTAGCAGCGCTTTCCTGCATCAATGCGCCGCAGCATAAGCGGCATCAGGAACAGGTTGGCATACAAGGTAAAGATCACCCCCAGCCCCACCAGCAGGCCCAGTTCAGACAGGGCACGCACCTCGGCACCGGCCATGGCCAGAAACGGCAAGGCGGTGCTGGCGGCGGCAATGAACAGCCCCTGGCCGGTGTCGGCAACTGCCAGACTGATGGCCTGATCAGTTGAGGCACCCCGCGTACGTTCCCAGTGGAACCGGTCATAGAGATGGATGGAATAGTCGGCTCCCAGGCCAATCACCAGGGCCATAAAGGCAAAGGAGATGATATGGATGCTGCTGACCAACAATCCCGCGCTGCCCAACGCAGTGATCACCCCCAGGGAAACAAACAGCGGAATCATCAGGGTTGGCCAGAGGTTGCGATACATGGCAAAAAAGATGCCGGTCACCACCAGCAGGGATGAACCGATGCAGGCCAGGATATTGGCCTTCATGGCCGCCTCGTCGATCACAGCGCTGATATGGGCACCGGCGCAGGAGATCTGTACCGTGGCACCCTCGCGGGCCTGGTTGATGCCTGCCACCAGCTTGCGGGCAAAGGCCATCTGCTGCACCGGCTGGGCAGGCTCGGCAATCATGATCAGCACCCGCTGGTCGCGGGACATGAAATAGGGGGAATCAGGGTCCATGGCAAGGGCCTGGCTGCCGGCCTTGAGGCGGGGCAGGATCAGGTCGCGCAGCCCCAGCGGATCGGCCTGGGAAAGAGCAACAGCGCTAGCACCGATGGAACCGGCCAGCTGCACGGTCAGCTGATCAAGGGCCTGGTCAATGGCAGGGGGCGTCAGCCGTGCTTGCAGCGCAGGCAGATCGTCAAGCGCCACAAAGGCAGCGGGGTGCCGGGCGGCAAAGGCCACCAGATCAACAAATTTCTGGGCCTCTGATTCCTCGTAGATCCGGTAGACCACCCGTTTGAACCCGGGCGCACCATCAACCTGCAGGGCACGCAGTTTCTCAGCCAGCTGTTCAGCCGCTGCAGGCAACTGATCCGGTTTTCCCTCCAGCAGGAAATAGGCATCCCTGGCACCACCGGACCACTCCAGTGAATCCAGCAGCAGCCGCAAGGCAGGCCGGTCAGCAGGAAAGAGTCGGAAGATATCGGTCTCAAAGCGGAGGGTCAGCACGGAAACCAGCGAGACCAGCACCAGCAGCAGAGCGCCGCTCAGCACCAGTCGGGGACTGGTGCGACTGCAGCGATCAACCCAGGCCAGATGGGCGGCTACCAGATGGTGGAGCTTATTAAACAGACCGGCCTGACGGCTCATCGGTCAGCGGGCCTTCAGCTCGGAAAGGGGCAACAGGCGCAGCCCCTGTAGCAGAAGCGTGAATGACTGCTCTTCAAGGGACTGGTTGACCTCCGGCTCCTCCAGCTGCAGACGGATACGGTCTCCGTCACGGTTGATCATCAGCAGCTCCAGCGGCAGCAGCACGCCGGACAAAATCGTGTGGTTCCGGTAACGCACCTGTTCACCACCCGGCAGTTCCTTTTCCATCACCAGCCCGTTCTTGAGGGTAATCCGTTCCAGGTCTCCCCGTTCTGTCCTGCGTTCCACCAGACCATCCAGCGGTGCGCCAGTCGGCGGATCAGAGGCAAGCACCCAGTGCAGCATGGCAAAACCCTGCTGACCGCTGGCAGCCGGCAGCTCTTTGACTGCGCCACGGTAAGCCACACCGTTGGAAGGATAGGCAAGGGTCAGCTGTTCGCCCTGCAGAAGTGCCTCCATAAGCGTGGTGCCAAAGGGGGAGAGCAGCACCAGACGCATCTGATCCGGCCTGCGGTACAGCATCACGCCACGGGCAGACATATTCTTCTCCGCCGTACGCACAGAAAGCACCACCGTGGAACTGATGGTCTCCACCACAGCACCGGGCACTACCGATTCAAGCACAGGAACCGGTGTTCGGCCGGCACAGGCCGGCAGCAGCATAATCATCAACAGAAACAGCAGACGCAGCATGGTCACTCCAGACGAAAATCAGCCTCGGTCAGGCCGATGTTTTTACGGGTTTTGCGAAAGGTCATCACGGTACGGTCTCCTCCCTGCTCTTCCAGCACCAGCCTGCGCAGGGTGCCGTCATCAAGTAGCACAACCGTCAGTTCTTTCAGGTGTCCACCCTTGGCAGGTCTGATGGTGACACTGGTTTGTCGGCCGGTCTGGTCGGCCCGCACCTCCATCCCTTCCGGTACTGCGGTAATCGGTTTGTCCAGGGTACCCAGCCAGCGGGACAGGGCCTGTTCAGGGGGCAGAACTATCCGCTGCCGTTCCCCCTTGGCACCCAGACGCTGTTCAAGCACCGTATCCTTCAGCAGCACCTTGCTACTGTAGGGAGGGTCAAGCTCCATAAAAAAACGGTCCGGCTTCTTGAACCGGATCACCCCCTGCATGACCAGCTTCTTTTTCAGAATGGCCAGCTGTTTTTCCTGGGTCAGCTCTGCAGAAAAATCTGTCAGCCCCTGAAACGATCGTCTCAAAAAATCAAGCCCCTCAAGCGGGGTTAGTGGTGCAGCATCTGCCAGTGCCGCATGGCTCCAGATCAGCACTGCCAGCATGCCCCTGATGACACGTTTCATAACGATCCAACTCCCAGAGTCAGGGTCACCTGCAGCAGTGTCTCTTCCGCTGCAGTCACCTCACCCTCCAGCAGACAGAGACGACCAAAGGATTTCAACACCCGGGCGGACACTTCCAGGGTCTCTCCCGGCTGGGGATGACGTACAAACCGGGCCTGATTCACCGCTGCCAGAAACCCTCCATCCCCCTGACATTCCACTGCAGCAATACCGGCGGTCTGGGCAACCATCTCAATCAGCAGCATCTGCGGCAAGGGAAACAGGGAGGCGGCAGGACGACTGAGGGTGCGGGCACTGATACCGGGCTGCTGCTCAAGCACCCGGTCCAGCAGCAAAAACGGATAACGATGCGGCAGGTATGCACCAGGATCAGGGTTAAACAGAGCTGCCACCCTGCACCGAAATAGCGTAATAGGGACCCTGTGGCGAGGCAGTCAGCTGCAGACCCAGCTCACCAACGTGCAGTTGTCGAACCAGTAAGCCCAGTGAGGTAGCTCCCATGGCCAGGGATTGGCCTATAATGCGGCCAGGATACTGCACAACAGCAGGCTTGATCTGCTCCAGAAACGGCGCTGCAGCCTGTACTGCACCGGACACCATCAGACGGTCGCAGTCCTGCTGCCCCTGCAGCAGCTGATCAATCCCCTGCTGCCGGGCCTGAGGCAGCAGCAGACCAATAGAACGGATTGAGCGCAGCAGAGCCCTGACTGTTGCGCCACGCTGTTTGGCATGATCAGCACGCTCCAGCACCAGCATACCCGCACCCTCTCCAAATCCGGCAGCAGAACGGTTTAGTTGCCCCATGGCGCTGAACCCTTCCATCATCAGCGGTGTCAGGTCATCCACCCCGCCGGCCAGCATCAGGTCGGCACGCCCCTCTTCAATAAAACGGCAGGCAGCCAGAATCGCTGACTCGGCCGAACAGAAACGCTGAATACTGGTGAGGTTCGGCCCCTTCAGGCCATGCTCGATGGAAGTGTTGCCTGCAGCGGCATTGGCAACGGTGTTGGGAAACAAGAGCGGTGACAGTCCGGCAACCCCGGATTGAAAATAGCCGGTCAGGAGTTCTGCTGAATTGGCAATACCGCCAAAGCCGCAACCCAGGGCAATCCCGATCCGTTCCGGAGCTACCGCACCCCTGGCAATACCGGCATCGGCCAATGCCAGCCCGGTTGCGGCAACTGACAGCTGGCTGGCACGATCAAGCTTGCGGGCCTTGAGCGGCGCAATAAATTCAGTTGCCTTGAACTGCTCTGCCCTGCCCCACTCGGCAACACTGCCGCCGGTCAGTTCGAGCGGAACCGGTTGCAGACAGCTGATGTCGGACAACAACGCTGCCAGGGCCGGTTCCAGGCCGATACCGGCAGCCGTGATACAGCTGTAGCCGGTAATGGCGATGCCGGGGGTCAGCTGTTCCATCAGATCCCCTCCTGTTGCCACGTTGCTGATCCCAGCACCAGCGAGGTGACATTACCGCCAAAGGCAAAGGAATTGGACAGTGCGCAGCTGCAGCTGGTCTGCCGCAGACCGTCGTGGCAGTAATCCAGATCACACTCCGGGTCAACACCCCGAAAATGCAGGGTCTGCGGGATAATGCCGCTGTTCAGGGATACCAGCGTGGCAACCGTTTCAATGGCGCCAGCAGCGCCCAGGCAGTGGCCGGTAATCGGTTTGGTGGATACCAGCGGCACCTGATCAGCCTGCGTGCCAAAGACCTGCTTGACTGCGTTGGATTCAACCGTGTCATTCAGCGGGGTGCCGGTGCCGTGGGCATTGATCCAGCCTACCTGCTGACGTTCCACCCCGGCAGCGGTCAAGGCTGCCTGTATCACCCGCGCAGCTGCCTCACCGGTCGGTTCCGGGGCAGTCATATGGTAGGCCTCACCTACCAGCGCATAGCCCAGCAGATACCCCAGAATCTCGGCACCGCGTGCCGTTGCTGCGGCTGCATCTTCCAGCACCACAAAGGCAGCACCCTCCCCCAGGGAGAGCCCCTGACGTCCGGCACTGAACGGTGCGCAGGGCTGCGGATCAACCACCTTCAAGGCGTTGAACCCGGCAAAGGTCAGCATGGCCAGGGCATCGGCGCCGCCGCAAAGCATGGCCTGCAGCTTGCCGGTGCGGATCAGGTCAGCTCCCCAGCCAATGGCTGTGGCTGACGATGAACAGGCCGTGGTAATGCTGCCCTGATACCCGGCAAACCCGAAGTTGCAGGCCAGTGCTGTGGCAGTACCGTCCGGCAACAAGGTACGCAGCAGTCCGGGTTTTGCAGCAACACCGGCAAGTTTTGCCTGCAGCCACTCCTCACCATGCAGCATACCACCCACACCGCCCCCTACACAGACCCCCACCTGGTACGGGTCATAGACGCCGGAAAGGCCGCTCATGGCCACTGCCTCACGGCCAGCCAGCAGGGCAAACTGATCAGTGCGGGAAAGACGGCTCGCCTCTTTTCCGGAAAAAAACTGCTGTGGCTCGTACCCGGTCACCTGCGCCCCGATCCTGGCAGGAAAGGAGGATACGTCAAACAGGTCAATCGGGCCGATACCGCTGCGTCCCTCCAGCAAGGCAGTACGGAAGTCAGGAATATCAACAGCAGCCCCGCAAAAGATTCCCATACCGGTAATGGCAACCAGGCGAGACATCAGAGTATCCCCCCATCCACCACCAGACACTGGCCTGTTATGTAGCTGGCTGCAGGTGATGCCAGAAAAGCCACTGCTGCTGCGATCTCATCAGGCTGCCCGATCCTGCCCAGTGCAGATGATTTCACGATCCGCTCCACCTGATCTTGCTTCAACCCGGCGGTCATATCCGTTTCAATCAGACCGGCTGCCACAACATTAACCCGAATCCCCATCGGCCCCAGCTCACGGGCAAGGGATTTGGTAAAACTGATGGCTGCCCCTTTGGAGGCAGCATAGTTGGTCTGCCCGACAGCACCGGTTATACCGGAGATTGAAGAGACATTAATGATGGCTCCGCTGCGGCGGGCCAGCATCTTGCGGACACCCCACTTGCAGCAATGGAACAGGGGGGACAGATTGTTACGCAGCACAGCCTCCCAGTCATCTTCAGCCATCATGGCCAGAAAACCATCGCGGATAATACCGGCATTGTTGACCAGGACATCCAGATACCCGCTTGCTGCAGTGGCTGCATCAATCAGGCTGGTTGCCCCGCCAGAAGTAGCAACATCAGCCTTGATAGTGGTGATGCTGCCCGGCAGATCTGCAGCATCCAGACGCAGCTTGTCTGCGGCATCATCGTTGTTCAGGTAGGCTGCAAAGACCGTGGCCCCTGCAGCTGCAAAGCGCAGGGATACTGCCCGGCCAATGCCACGGGTGCCGCCGGTAACCACCACAATCTTACCCATATATTCAGAATCAGTACTCATGTAAAACTCCGAAAATCATTGAATCCCCAAAGCGGTTTCACGCGGAGGCACGGAGACGCGAAGTCTAAAACCAATCAGATATAGTCTTTATAGGCTAAGCTACCAGTTATTCCCTGTATTTTGAAGCTACTTGATTTTCTCCGCGAACTCCGCGGCTCCGCGTGAGTAACTCATTGTTGTAAGGCTAAAATACAGAGTAGCTGAGCAACAGAAACATCCAGAATGCCTTAAATGTACCAATATTTTCCTTTACTCCGTTCAATCCGCGTCATCCGCGGGCCATTGGTTTTGAAGAGGACATCGGGGCGATTCTACTTCTTCCCATCCGCTTCAGCAACTTCCAAAGTGGTCCCCGCACCTTGAACATCCGCAACGCCTCCAGCATGGTGTCGCTGATATTCACCTCCAGGCCCGGTACAATCCAGTTTTTACGCTGCATTGCCTGCTCTGTCACAATCGTTGAAAGCTGGT
>CAZYMK010000063.1:0-13028 GCA_964648885.1 uncultured Geobacter sp.
AGGTGGTCCGGGCCACGGTCTCGGGTGAGATATCAAACCTGAAGCGATCCCCCTGTCGGTCAATCACCGTCAGACAAGCACCGTTGACGGCAATGGAATCACCGATCCGGATCTCGTCGGCCGGCAGAGGGGCTGCCAGCTCAAGCACCGCCTGATTACCCCCGCTGCGCAGGCTGACCAGGTTGCCGACCGCCTCGATCAGACCGGTGAACATGCAAGCTCCGGACGCGCATACACCACCATATCATCACCGCTCATTGCCACCTTCACCAGCTTCAGCCGGTAGGCTTCATCCATGGTGGTGATACTGCCGGAAAGCGCAAAGGGGGCAAAACCGTTCCCCACCACCTTGGGGGCATAGAAGAAGATGCACTCATCAATCAGCCCGTGCTGCAGCATATCACCGGCCAGACGGCTCCCCCCTTCCAGCAGGATCGTCTGCACCCCCCGTGCAGCCAGTTTGGTCAACAGATCAGGCATGGCTACCCGCGCGGCAAAGGCTCGACAGACCAGCACCTGCGCCCCCTGATCCAGATAGCGGGCATGCAGTGTCTGGTCACGTTCACAGGTGGCCAGCAGGGTCTTTTCAGCCAGTCCGCGCTGCAGCACGTTAAAGCTCTCAGGAGTCCGCAGACGGCTGTCCACCACCACCCGCAGCGGATCCCTGCCCCGCACATGCCGCACGTTCAACTGCGGATTATCGGCCAGGATCGTATCCACTCCCACCATCACCGCATCACAGGCAGCACGCAACCGATGCACCAGACGACGCGATTCCTCGCAGCTGATCCAGCGGGATTGACCGGTAACCGTAGCGATGATGCCATCCAGGGTCATGGCAGACTTGTAGATCACATAGGGCAAACCGGTGGTCACACACTTGATAAACCCTTTGTTCAGCTCCCGGCACTGCTGCTCCAGCAGGCCAGATTCCACAGTAATACCGGCCTGACGCAGCGCCTGCAGGCCTTGACCTGCCACCTGAGGAAACGGGTCGACCATACCAACCACCACCCGGCTGACACCGGCGGCAATGATCGCCTCGGTGCAGGGGGGGGTCTTGCCATGATGACAGCAGGGTTCCAGAGTCACATACAGATCAGCACCCCGGGCCAGCTCACCTGCCTGGGCCAGCGCCAGGGGCTCGGCATGGGGGCTACCGGCCTTCCTGTGCCACCCTTCCCCCACAATCCGGCCATCACGCACGATCACACAGCCCACGGCCGGATTGGGCGCGGTACTGCCCACTCCTTTACGAGCCAGAGACACTGCCCGCCGCATATATCTGAGATCATCCCGCATGGTACACTCCTTGACCCGTGCCCCTTGTTTACGTCCTATCGCTTCAGCAGGTCCTGCAGTTCAACCATAAACTCGTTGATATCCTTGAACGAACGGTACACCGAGGCAAATCTGACATAGGCCACCTCATCGGTGGCGTGCAGCTCGTTCATGATCCACTCGCCGATCAGCGCGGCCGCCACCTCCCGCTCGCCGCTCTCCTGCAGACGGGTTTCAAGGCGGTCGGTCATCCGTTCAATCGCCTCAACCGAGACCGGCCGCTTCTCGCAGGCCTTTTTAATGCCCGAGATCACCTTCAGGCGGTCAAAATGCTCACGCCGCCCATCCTTCTTGCAGACCAGCGGCAACATCTCTTCAATCCGCTCGTAGGTGGTAAACCGCTTGACGCAAGACTCGCACTCACGCCGACGCCTGATGACCGCTCCCCCCTTGTCAGGCCGGGAATCCACCACCTTGCTGTCAGGATGGTTGCAAAACGGACATTTCATACGGCCTCCCGCTCAAACCGCACGGTCTCAATCCCGGCCTCCGTCACCATCTCACGGGCCAGGTCATCGGCATAGCCGGTATCGTAGACAATCCGGCGGATACCGGCGTTAATCAGCATCTTGGTACAGATACTACAGGGCATGGTATTGCAATACAGGGTAGAACCATCGATATTGACGCCATGGCGGGCAGCCTGAATAATGGCGTTCTGCTCGGCATGCAGCCCACGGCACAACTCATGGCGCTCGCCCGAGGGGACCTGCAGCCGCTCCCGCAGGCAGCCGGTCTCCTCACAATGACGGATACCGGAGGGAGAGCCGTTGTAACCGGTGGCCAAAATGTTGCGATCCTTCACCAGCAGCGCCCCCACCTGGCGACGCAGACAGGTGGAACGGGTCGCCACCAGATGGGTGATATCGATAAAATACTGATCCCAGGTTGGACGGGCCATAGACAACTCACGGTTGCAAAAGTAATGTACTCGGCTATCCTATAAACTATATGCGGTACACAGGTCAACAAAGAGGGGTACCATGACAGCAATGATTCTGGTCGTTGATGACGATCCGGCCATAACCAGGCTTATCAGCACCATACTGACTGCAGACGGTCATCAGGTACGAACGGCGGACAACTGCGGGTCTGCCGAGGCGTTTCTGCAGCAGCATCCCGTTGCGGTGATCTTTGTCGATATCAGGCTGGGTACCCCCCAGGGAGGGCTTGAACTGCTCAAAACCGCCACACAGCATGACCCCGCCATCAAAGTGGTGGTTATGACCGGCTACCCGGATGTGGCTACCGCCAGCGAGGCAGTGCGGCGCGGTGCCTTTGACTACCTCTGCAAGCCGTTTGACAGCCGCCAGATCAGCAGCAGTGCGCGACACGCCCTGGAAAATCGTCGCCTGCAGCTTGAGCGGGAACAGTACCGCGCCAACCTGGAGGCGATCAACCGCAGCATCTCCGATGCCATCATCATGGTCAACCATCAGCTGCAGGTCCAGTACAGCAATGAAGCAGCCCGCCAGTGCGGTTTCAGCCAGGAAATCACCGGCAGGCAGCTGGAGGAATTCATCCCCGGCTGTCGGGGCACCTGCCGCATGGCCCTGGCCGAAACCGTCAGAACCGGACAGCGTCAGGAACTGAAGCGGATCGAGTGCCGTGCCGGCAGCAGACTAAGGGTTGTCAGCCTCAGCACCACCCCTGCCATTGATGAAAACGGGTTTCGCAGTGGCGCCGTGGCAGTTATCCGCGATGAGACGGAACTGGACACCCTTGAACGGCAACTGCAGCAGCGCAGCCGTTTCCACGGCATCATCGGCCGGGCACCGGCCATGCAGCACCTCTTTACCCTGATCGAGGCCCTGGGTAATGTCACCAGCACCGTACTGATCTGTGGCGAAAGCGGCACCGGCAAAGAGCTGGTGGCCCAGGCCCTGCATGACTGCGGCAGCCGCAGAAACCGCCCCTTTGTCAAACTCAACTGCGCGGCACTGCCGGAAGGACTGCTGGAAAGCGAGCTGTTCGGCCACACCCGAGGCGCCTTCACCGGAGCAGTCAAAGACAAGACCGGCCGGTTCCAGAAGGCCCACGGCGGCACCATCTTTCTGGATGAAATCGGCGACATCTCCCCGGCCCTGCAGATCAGACTATTACGGGTGCTGCAGGAGCGGGAGATCGAACGGGTCGGCGACAGCACCCCGATCAGGATCGATGTCCGGGTCATCACCGCCACCCATCAGGACCTGCAGGAAAAGGTCCAGCGGGGAGAATTCCGGCAGGATCTCTTTTACCGGCTGAACGTTATCCGTCTCGATCTGCCGCCCTTGCGGGAACGGCTGGAGGATATCCCCCTGCTGGCCGCACATTTCCTGCAGCAGTTCTCACAACGGTTCCAACGCACCTTCAGCAACCTGTCCGATGAGGCGCTGACCCTGCTGCTTTCCCACCACTGGCCCGGCAATGTGCGCGAACTTGAACACCTGCTGGAGCGTGCCTGCATCCTCAGCCAGGGCTCGGTCATCACCTCCGCTGCCCTGCCGCCTGCCTTTACCGGCCAGAACACGCCGCCCCATCAGCCGCCAGCACTACACAACCGGCATCAAGAGGCGCTCAGCCTTGCCGAGGCCCTGCACCGCGCCAACGGCAACCGCACCGAAGCGGCCCGGCTGATGGGGATCAGCAGACGCACCCTCTACCGTCGGCTCGGTGAGTCACCAGCCGCCGCTTGACACAGATAAAAACTGTGCCACACTGTGCCATGGCACACACGATGGCACACCTTCAGCAGTGGAACACCGTGACACGAACAACTGAAAATATCGCATATACAAACAGTTACACACATTGTCCGCAATCGGGCCGAGTGGCACACAACCTGCAAACTACAGATACGATGACACTGCAACCGACACAGGACCAGATCCCGGAAAGAAAAACCATGACAGCAGCCACTCCAGTGCAGATCCCCACCCTTTTTCCCAAGGCACGCATACTGCTGGTTGATGACGAGCCACTGGTACTCAAGATGCTGCACACCTTCCTTGAGTCGCAGGACTACGAGGTGCTCTCAACCTCCGGCGGCTATCAGGCCCTGGAGATCATGCAGCAGCAGCACGGTACCATTGACCTGCTGCTGACCGACATTCGGATGCCGGATATGAACGGCATCCGTCTGCTGGAAGCGGTCCGCCACGAACACCCGACGCTGCCGGTACTGCTGATGACCGGCTATTCCGATTTTGAGCTGGTGGTAGAGGGGTTGAAACAGCACGCCTTTGATCTGCTGATGAAGCCAATTGACTTTGAACAGCTGACCTGGTGCATCTCCAAGGCCCTGGCCTTTGTCATGACCCAACGGCTTGAAAAACAGTACCGCAGCCGTCTTGAACAGCAGGTGGCCGACCAGACCAGACTGCTCTGCCAACAACTGGAGGCCCTGCAGGAGACCCAACGTACCACCAGCGAGATCGACGAGCTGAAGCGTAACTTCCTAAGCCTGATCAGCCACGAGTTCCGCACCCCCTTAAACGGCATGGTTGGTGCGCTGCAGTTGCTGGATACGCTTGAACTACCTGCCGGTGCCGGCGGTTACCTGTCCATGCTGCGCACATCCACTGACCAGCTGAACCGGCTGGTACAGAATCTGCTCACCCTGGTTGAGGCCCAGGCCACCCGCCCGACCACCACCGACAGTATGACCACCCCATGCCAGGCCCTGCAGCAACTGGAGGCACGTTTCAGCAGCACAGCCCGGTCAGCCGGTATTCAGTTTGAATCCTGCTGCAATGATCCGTCTGATCGCAAGCTCTACGGTCCCTGGGACTCCCTCCAGATCATCGGCGGTTGCCTGCTGGACAACGCCCTGAAATTCAACCAGAGCGGTGGCCGGGTTTCCTGTCGCATCTGGTCAGAACTGTCCGGCCACGACCAGCGCCACGCGCAGGTGCTGATCGAGGTCAAAGACAACGGCACAGGGATTCCGGTCAATCTGCAGGAGATCATCTTTCAACCGTTCACCCAGCTTGAACATTACCTGACCCGCCGCTCCACCGGCTTCGGCATTGGCCTGGCCATTGTCCGCACCCTCTGCGACAAACTGGGCGGCACCCTTACCCTTATCAGCACACCGGAGGAAGGCAGCAGCTTTACCTGCAGCCTGCCGTTTGCTGCAGCACCGATTCAGGAGCCCCGGCCATGAAGATTCTTGCCATTGACGATTCAAAGGTCAACCTGCTCTTGTACAAAGGGGCCATTGCACAATACCTGAAAGATGCCGAGCTGCAGACCGCTCGCTCCGGAGCCGAAGGGATCGAACTGGCCAGAAGCTGGCACCCGGACACCATCCTGCTGGACCTGCAGATGCCGGAAATGGACGGATTTGAAACCATCCGCCGCCTCAAAAACACCCCGGCCACCGCCTTTATCCCGATCATCATCATCACCGCCTCTGATGTTGCCTCAAAGGACCGGATCAGGGCCCTTGATCTGGGGGCTGATGCCTTTCTGCAAAAACCGATCGCCTCAGAAGAACTGATCGCCCATATCAAGGTCATGCTGCGGATCAAGAGGGCTGAAGAACAGCTGCGCCACTCCCAGAAGCTTGAGGCGATCGGCCTGCTTGCCGGGGGTATTGCCCATGATTTCAATAACATCCTTACCGTCATTCGGGGGTACAGCACCATGTTGCTGATGCAGATCCCGCCGGACAGCCCCCAGTGTGAAAGCCTGCAGATGATCGTCGATGCGGTCAAGCGGGCTGCCGGTCTGACTCAGAATCTGCTCACTTTCAGCCGCAAGCAGGAAAGCACGCCGGTCATGGCCGAACTCTGCGGCCTGGTGTCCGGCTTTGAAAAATTCATCAAACGGATCATCGGCGACAACGTCCGGCTGAGCCTGGCCTGCAGCCCCCAGTCGGCACCGGGACCGCTGATGACCCTGGTTGATCGCAGCATGATCGAACAGCTGCTGATGAACCTGGCCATCAATGCCCGTGATGCCATGCCGGAGGGTGGCGAACTGCAGATCGGCATGGCCGGTGTTGATCTGCATACCCCGGAGGCTGCCGCGCTGGAACTGTCGCCCGGCAGCTACATACGGATCACCGTAACGGACAGCGGGTGCGGCATACCGCCGGAACTGCTGTCGCGGATCTTTGAGCCGTTCTTCACCACCAAAGAAATCGGCAAGGGGACCGGCCTGGGGCTTTCCGTGGTCTACGGCATCGTGCAGCAACACAACGGCGCCATCAAGGTAGAAAGCACGGTCGGCAGCGGCACGACCTTCACGATCTATTTACCGGCAAGCGGACCTGATACAACGCACACGGCGAACCATGAATGAATTCTTACAATGCAACCAATGACAAAAATGAAATACCTGTTATACTCCCCCGGAACAGCTGCAAAGGAGAACCGCTCACTATGAAACAGACCATCATCGTCGGCATCGCACTGCTGCTCTGCGCAACCTGGGCCGCAGCCGCTGCCGCCCCGCCTGCCCCCAAGCTGCCGGCCTATCGCACCTGGCAAAAGAGTGAACGAAAAGTAGTTACCGACAAACAGTCGCTTTTTTACGGCATCCACTACCTCTATGCCGATGCCAGGGCAATGCGCGGCTACAAGGCCGGCAACAAATTCCCTGAAGGCAGCCGGATCATCGTCGAACACTTTAACATCAAAGGCGGCGACACCACGGTAGACGGTCCCAAAAACATGGTGGTCCTGATGCAGAAGGACAAAAGGCAGCAGGCCACCGGCGGCTGGCTCTATGCCGGTTACACTGCTGCCGGTAAACCAAGCGGGCTTGATCCGGTTAAAAACTGTTACGAATGTCACCTCAAGCAGGCCGCTGACCGGGATTTTGTTTTTTCCAGCATCGCCGACTTCACCGTCAAAGGAGCCAAGCCATGAAATGTCTGATTACCGAGGATGATTTTATCTCCCGTCGTATCCTGCGGGAGCTTTTGAGTCCCCATTTCGACATCGAAATCGCCGTTGACGGTGAAGAATCGGTAACCGCCTTCAGGATGGCCCATGAGGCCAAACAGCCCTTTGACCTGATTTGCATGGACATCATGATGCCCAAGATGGATGGCCGCGAAGCACTGCGCCAGATCCGCCGTATGGAAAAAGAGCTTGAGGTTCCTCCCAACCTTGAGGTGAAGGTGATCATGACCACTGCCCTGGATGATCCCAAGACCGTCTTTGATTCCTTTTATGAAGACGGCGCCACCGCCTATCTGGTCAAACCGATCGGCAGACAGAAACTGTTCCGTGAACTGCGCGCACTTGGCCTGCTTCCGCAACTGTAACCAAGGTACCCCGAAAGGAACCTGCCGATGAGCTCCACCATGCACGCACAGGTACAGCACTGGCACAACACACTGACTCCGGTCATGGCAATCTTGCACCACCTGACCACCAACACCGAAGATCAGTTTCTGGAACTGGGCCGGCAGCTGCAGGATTTTTCCCAGCGTTCAGCCGGTATCTCCGCCACGGCCTGCTCAGTAGTCGAGCTGGTGGCAGGCTCCGACAGCATCGCCCTGAACCAGCGCCTGCGCAGCCTGTTCACCGATATGGAGGCCTACCTGGCCCGGGTAAACCAGCAGGGGCACGACAGCTGCAGGACCCTGGAGCAGATCATGGCGCAGCTGAACGAAGTAGTGCAACCGTTGGAGGGGTTCCGCAAGATGGACAAGGCGCTGCGGATGCTCTCCATCTCCACCAAGATCGAATCCGCTCGTCTGGGAGAACTGGGGTCCGGTTTCATCACCCTGGCCATGGATGTGGAAAAGCTGTCCCAGGCGGTCAGCGAAAAATCCGCCGGTATCATGGCCCAGCGCCTGACCCTGACCCACGTTATCACCACCAACCTTGAGATGGTGCAGACCACTGAAACCAACCAGTTTGCAAACGCCCAGAGCATCCTGGCAACCGTGGGTGACAACCTGCAGACCCTTGAAAACCTGAACGCCGCCTGCTCGGAAAGCGGGCAACAGGCCGGCATGATCTCTGAACAGGTATCGGCAGATATCGCCACCGTGGTCTCTTCCATGCAGTTTCACGACATTACCCGCCAGCAAATCGAGCATATCATCGAGGCCCTCACCAAACTGCAGCAGCAGATCAGCAGCCACACCGGCATTGATGAACAGGCAGCCCGCACCATAGCAGCAGAAACCGGCGATGTCTGCGAACTGCAGAGCGCCCAACTGCACCACGCCGCCGAACAGCTGGCCAACGCCACCCAAACCATCCTGGAAAGCCTGCAGGATGTGGCCTCAAAACAGGTCCAGGTCACCTGTGGCCTGCAGCAGGCCCTGATGGGCAATGCCGGTTCATCCGATAATTCGCTGCTGGAGGCCATGGAAACCGAGATGCATGAAGTAACGCAGATCCTGCAGAGCTGCGACCGTGCTGATCAGGAACTGGCAACGGCCATGCAGCAGGTGGCGGTCACCATCTCCCAGATCGGCAGTTTTGTCAGTGATATCGAAGCAGTCGGCACCGAGATCGACCTGATCGCCCTCAATGCCCAGATCAAGGCCGCCCACACCGGTGAACAGGGGGCAGCCCTGGGGGTACTGGCCGAAGCGATCAAGCGGCTTTCCCTGGATGCCGTCATCCAGACCGAGGCGGTTTCCGCCACCCTGAAGGCCATCAACACCATTACGGCCGATATGAACAATGCAAACCTCCTGAACGAAGACCAGCTGTTCGGTCAGGTTGCGGTCATGGAACAGGAGGCCGGACAGATCATCGCCTCCCTGGCTGCCATCAACCGCGCCCTGCTGCAACAGCTGGGCAATCTGGCTGCCAGCTCCGAATCGCTGACCGATGACATCAACAGCACCGTCAGCAGCATGCAGGTGCACCAGGATGTCAAGCGCCAGGCCGAAGAGGCCGCTGCTTCGCTGACTGAAATCTACACAGAGGCCCGCGCCCTGGTACCGGCCTCCAATGAATTCCGCAACAACCTGCGCCACATGGAACAACGCTACACCATGGAGAGCGAGCGGATGATCCACGAGATGCTGGCTGCCCGCCACGGCGTCAAGCTCAACCTGCAGAAACAGCAGGATACCGGCGGCAGCGGTTCTGAATTTGGTGACAATGTTGATTTATTCTAGGGTCAAGGGTCAGGGGTCACGGGTCAGAAAAAGTCAAAAACTTTTCACCCGTGTCCCATGCCCCGTGCCCCGTGCCCCTGGGGGTTCCTATGTCTGACCTGCAACTCACGCAATCGATTTCCGCTGACAACAGCTGCCTGCAGATTAATGCAGCCGGTCGACTCTGTATCGACACGGCAGCAGAACTGCAGCAGTTTCTGCTTGCACAGACAACGCAGGGCAGCACAGTCAAGCTTGATCTGTCGGCAATCGATGACATTGATCTGACCGGTATCCAGGTCATCTGTTCGGCCTGCCGGACCATGCTGGACAACAAAAGATCATTTCACCTGACTGGCAGCCTGCCTGCTGCCGTCACCTCGGCCAAAGAAGCCCTGGGACTGCAACGGCAGATCGCCTGCAAACATAATGACAATCAATCCTGTATCTGGTGTGGAGGACTCAACTGACATGGCAAAACTGATCATGACCGCCGATGACTCGGCAAGCGTACGTCAAATGGTAAGCTTTACCCTGAAGCAGAACGGTTACGAAGTGGTTGAAGCGGTGGACGGCAAAGACGCCCTGACCAAACTGGGCACCCAGAAGGTGGATATGCTGATCACCGACCTGAACATGCCCAACCTGGACGGTATCGGACTGATCAAGGGTGTCCGCGCCGGCGGCCCCAACAAATTTATCCCGATCGTCATGCTGACCACTGAATCACAGGATTCACGCAAGGCAGAAGGCAAGGCAGCCGGTGCCACCGGCTGGATTGTCAAGCCGTTTAAACCTGAACAGCTGATTGCTGTGGTGAAAAAAGTACTTGGTTAGGGTCAAGGGGCAAGGGTCAAGGGTCAGGAAAAGTCAAAAGCTTTTCACCCTTGCCCCCTGACCCCTGCCCCTTGCCCCTCGGAGCCATCATGTCAAATCCGCAAGAACAACATATCGCCGCCTACCGCGAAGAAGCCTCCGAGCTGCTGGCCGAGCTGGAAACCTCACTGCTTGAGCTTGAGGAAACCCCCCAGGATCAGGATCTGATCAACCGGGTCTTCCGGGCCATGCACACCATCAAGGGTTCCGGCGCCATGTTCGGCTTTGATGACATAGCCCGCTTCACCCATGAGGTGGAAACGGTCTTTGATCAGGTGCGCAACGGCAAGATGGAGGTCACCCGCACCCTGCTGGACCTGACCCTGCAGGCCCGGGACCAGATCAGCACCATGCTGGCTGCCTCCGGTGGCGGACCACCGGCCGACAACGCCGTTGGCGAGCGGATCATTGCCGGTCTGCAGCAGCTGCAACCCCAAAAAACACAACCGGCCCCGATTGTGGAAGAGCTGATCAAGACAGATACTGCCGCTGACGCGATTCCCCGCAGCTACCGGATCCGCTTCAAACCGCTGCCGGAGGTTCTGCTGGGGGGTACCAGCCCGGTGGCCCTCTTGAACGAGCTGCGTGAACTGGGGGCCTGCGAGGTAATCTGCCACCTGGATGCCGTGCCGACACTGGACAGCCTGGTGCCGGAACATTGCTTCCTGTACTGGGATATCGTTCTCACCACCACCCGTGGCAGCGAGGCGATCAAGGATGTCTTCATCTTTGTCGAGGACGACTGCGAGCTGGCCATCAACCTGATTGACGACGGCAGCAGCCCCGATGCCGACCCCGCCTACAAAAAACTGGGCGACATCCTGGTGGAACGGGGCGACCTCTCGCCGGTGGAGATGCAGAAGATCCTCTCCATGCAGAAACGCTTTGGCGAGATCCTGGTTGAACAGGGTCTGGTGCCGGCCTCCAAGGTACAGTCGGCCCTGGCCGAACAGCAGCAGGTCAAGCAGGTCCGTCAGGAACGCACCACCAGCGCCGCTGGCCCGACTGCGGCAGAAGCGACCCTCTCCATCCGGGTGCCGGCCGACCGGCTGGATCACCTGGTCAACCTGGTGGGCGAGCTGGTCACGGTACAGGCCCACTTAACCCAGCTCGCCGCCACCCGCAACGACAATGACATCACCTCCGTGGCCGAAGAAGTGGAACGGCTGATCTCTGAACTGCGCGACACCACCCTGAACATGCGGATGTTGCCGATCGGCTCCACCTTCAGCAAGTTCAAACGACTGGTGCGTGACCTGTCCTCCGAGCTGGGTAAAGAGATTGATCTGGAGACCACCGGGGCCGATACCGAGCTGGACAAGACCGTGATCGAGAAACTGAACGATCCGCTGGTACACCTGATCCGCAACAGCATTGATCATGGCATTGAAATGCCGGATATCCGCCGCGCTGCCGGCAAGTCGGCCAAGGGGATCGTCCACCTGGCAGCCCAGCACTCCGGCGATTCAGTACTGGTTACCATCCGCGATGACGGTGCCGGTCTTGACAAAGAACGGATCAGGGCCAAGGCGATTGAGCGGGGCCTGATCACCCCCACCTCTGAGCTGACCGACAAGGAGATCTTCAACCTGATCTTTGCCCCCGGCTTCTCCACCGCCCAGAAAGTGACCAGCGTATCAGGCCGCGGCGTGGGGATGGACGTGGTCAAAAAGGCGATCGAGGCCCTGCGCGGCACCATTGATATTGACAGCACCAGTGGCAAAGGATCGGTGATCACCCTCAGGATACCGCTGACCCTGGCCATCATCGAAACCCTGCTGGTACGGATTGACCAGAACTTCTTTGTGATGCCCCTCTCCATTGTTGAAGAGTGCGTTGAACTGACCCGCGCTGATGTTGAGGCCACCCACGGCCGCCACCTGGCCAATGTGCGGGGCGAGCTGACCCCCTACATCAAACTGCGTGAACAGTTTGCCATTGCGGATAACCAACCTGATATCGAGCAGATCGTGATCCTCTCGGTTGGTGGGCAACGGGTCGGCTTTGTGGTGGATGATGTGGTGGGCGAGCATCAGACCGTGATCAAAACCCTGGGCAAACTCTACCGCGATGTGCGCGGCATCTCCGGCGCCACCATCCTGGGAGACGGCACCGTGGCCCTGATTCTGGACCCCGGCCTGCTGGTAGAGGCCGTGGCAGCGATTGAACAGGAACAGTTCGGGTAACAACAGGTATCACTGCCTGAGTCTCCCCCTCCCCAGCCCTCCCCCGCTGGGTGAGGGAGCGTTACCCTTGACCCTTGACCCTTGACCCTTGACTCTGGACTCTTATGGCCTTTACCTTTTTCTTTCGTGACCTGCCGGTCCTTGAATACGCTGTTGACGCCACCCTCAAACTTGCCCTGGGCCGCTTGCGGATCAAGGTGTGGGATGCCGGCTGTGCCCTGGGACAAGAGCCCTATACCCTGGCGATCCTGTTTGCCGAGCGGATGGGGGATATGGGCTTTAACACCCTGTATCTGGATGCCACCGACTACGACAGTGAAAACAACTTCGGTGATATCGTCACTGCTGCCGAATACAAGACTGAAGAACTGCAGCGGATTCCGGCCGAGATCTTTAAAAAATACTTTGAACCGGCCCCTGGCAAACCGGAGTACCACAAGGTGATCGACCGGATCCGCAACCGGGTCTTTTTCAAGTACAACGACCTGCTGCAGCTGCAGCCGGTGGGCTCGGATTATTCGCTGATCGTCTGCAAAAACGTGCTGCTGCACTTTTCCTACGAGCAA
>CAZYMK010000064.1:0-12983 GCA_964648885.1 uncultured Geobacter sp.
ATCCCCCCCTTTGAAGCGCTTTATACCTGTCTGTCGGATGAACAAAAAAAGACTGCCGATCTTGTCTTCCGAACCGGTAAATCCGGCCGAACCAGGATTAAATAACCACTAACGATCAACGAATCTGTTTCAGGACTGGAGTAAGATTATGAAAACAGAATGTCGCTGGAATTTCAATGCCATAGCAGCCAGGAGCATGGCCGCACTTGTTTTGGCAGCACTGCTGGGCGGGACAGGCGTAGCGCCAGCCAGCGCCAGAGATGATCATGGCCATAAGAATAAGCATGACAACCGTCGTCATGATCACCGGGTAAAAAAGTATGATCGTGACCATCATTACGTTGGGGGCAGGCGTGTGTATCGGCCAGAGGTCTACCGTGAGCGGGTATACGTTCCACCACCGGTCTACTACGCGCCACCGCCACCACCGGGGGTCAGTATCTTTTTGCCGCCCTTCTTTATTCATCTCTAAGGTGAGAAAAGCGCACTGAGATGCGCTTTTCTTCTTTTTACGTCGTAACAGGCTGGCGTTCACGGTCAGCCTGGCGGAGGCGATGCTGCCATGAAAAAATTTACCGTCGAACACAAGCTTCTTATCGGCTTTGCAGTTGCGCTTATGTTGCTGCTGCTGTCCGGCGGGCTCATGTTCCGATCACTTCAGGAATACAAGAACATCTCTTTCTGGGTATCCCGCACCTATCAGGTGCTTGATGCGCTCGGCGATGTCCGGTCGGGATTGCGCGAAATGGAGAGCAAGCAGCGGATCTACATCATTACCGGCGATGAACATTTGTATATCGAGTATGAACGTGATGCCGGCCAGATTCGATCAGTTCTGGCCAGCATCAGCCAGTTAACCGCCGACAATCCTCGCCAACAGCTGCGTAACGTCTCGCTCACACTACAGGTGAAGGAACGTCTGCAATTACTGGAAAAAAACACCGCGATCTATCGTGCCAAGGGGATAGAGGCGGTTCGGGAAAACCTCAAAACCGACGGGATTGCCTTCAGCATGGATCTGCTGCTGAAGGAGATCCGTTTGATGGAAGCAGAAGAACGCACCCTGCTGAAGCAGCGCAATGACCAAGCCGACCAGAATGCCAACCAGACCCTGGCGATGGGTGCATTGCTGGTGACCGTTACCCTGCTGGGTATGGTCATCTTCTGGTGGCGCATGAAGTCAGAGATGCAGGGGCGGAAGGCTGCCGAGCTGGAAGCACAGGAAAGCCTGCTGCAGAATCAGATCTCTGATGTATTGCTGAAGGAGAGTTCGATTAACAAGGCTTATAGTGATCTCCTCACCATTGTGAATAAGGACTGGCAATCGGTAAATGACCTGCTACAGGCAGCCTTGGCAACTATCAACAAACATGTTCCGATCATAGCCGCTGTCTGCTACCTCCACCAGCAGGATGATCCGCTTGTACCGCTTGCCTCTCTGGGGGTACCACTTCCCCTGCAGGCCGGTGATATGGCCCAGGATGTCGTGAAACGGAATGAGATGATCATTCTGCATGCTATTCCTGCAGATTCTGTGCTGAGTGTTTCAACCGGCGCAGGAATCATTCTGCCCCGTGAAATCATTGCTGCTCCCCTTATGGTAAAAAATGACGTTATTGCCGTACTGGAACTGGCTTCTTTGCAAGGATTTGGAGACACCGAACGGCAGATCATCAACCGGATCATCCCCCCGCTTGGTATCGGTATCAATCAGAAGCGGCTTGAGCTGGAACTTAAAGATCGCTCCCACCAGATTGAAACCGCCAACTATGAACTCCAGACCATCAACGATGAATCCCAGACCTTGAATCTGTCGCTGCAGAGCATGAATGAGGAACTGCAGGCGCAGCAGGCCGAAATCGCTGAAAGTAACCGGCGGCTGGCAGAGGTTTCAAGGACCAAGTCTGAATTTTTGGCCAATATGAGCCATGAACTGCGTACCCCGCTCAATTCAGTGATCGGTTTTTCCGAGGTGCTGCAAGACCAGCTGTTCGGCCCGATCAATGAAAAGCAGCAGGAGTATGTACAAAACATCCTTACCAGCGGCAGACACCTGCTCTCCCTGATTAACGATATCCTTGACCTCTCAAAGGTGGAGTCCGGCAAGATGGAACTTGAGCTAACCGGGTTTTCGCTGCAGGAAACGCTGGAGGCTTCTTTGATGATGCTGCAGGAAAAAGCGTTAAAAGGTGAGATCGACCTGCAGATGGATCCTGCCTTACAGACCGATATTCAGATTGTGGCAGACCAGAGGAAACTGAAACAGATTCTGTTCAATCTGCTTTCCAATGCGGTCAAGTTTACCCCGGCAGGGGGATCGGTAAAGGTGAGTAGCCTGAGTGACGGCGATTTTGTCGAAATTACCGTGGCGGACAGCGGGATCGGGATCAAGCAGGAAGATATCCCGAAACTGTTCCAGCCCTTCACCCAGCTGGAATCGGTTTATTCCAAGCAATTTGAAGGTACCGGTCTTGGCCTGGCACTCACCAAGCAATTGATAGAGCTGCATGGCGGCAGAGTCTGGGTAAAAAGCGAGTTCGGCAAGGGAAGCAGTTTCAGCTTTACCATTCCATTGACACAACAGGCTGTAAAAGCTGGTTCCACACATCTGCAGGATACCGGCACCGGAGTCGGTAACGCCGCCCCTGGCGCTGCTAAAACCGTCCTGATGATCGAGGATAATCCGCTGACCCTGATTGCCCTTGAAAATGCTCTGAAACGCAAAGGCTATCGGGCGTTGCGGGCTAGCAACGGTATGGAAGGACTTGAAATCGCGCAGCGGGACTCGCCGGACATGATCGTGCTTGATCTGGTCATGCCCGGCATGAGCGGCTTTGAAGTAGCGAACCGTTTGAAGAACAATAACGTAGCCACAAATGTTCCGATCCTGGTGTTGACCTCAATGGATCTTTCAACAGCCGACCGGGCACGACTGGCTGGCAAGGTCTGGCGGATCGAAGGAAAAGGGAGTCTGTCAACCCATGAGTTTTTAAGCCTGGTGGAAAGCGCTGTTGGTCCAAAAACACACACCTTGACCAAAGGAGATTCACACCATGGCGCATAACGTTGTCATGCAACACGAGACGGAGGAGATCCGTAGCGCAGCAACCATGCTTAATGTAGGGGCGCTGCATGACGCTATTTTCAATAGCGCCAATTTTTCGTGTATCGCCACCGACGCGAAGGGGATCATCCAGATTTTCAATATCGGCGCCGAGCGGATGTTGGGCTACCGTGCCTTCGAAGTGCTCAATACTATGACGCCGGCAGATACGTCCGATCCACTGGAAGTGATCGCACGGGGCAAGACATTGAGCCTTGAGTTTGCGACTCCTATTGCACCGGGATTCGAATCGCTGGTGTATAAGGCCTCGCGCGGTATTGAAGATATCTACGAGCTGACCTACATCCGCAAGGATGGCAGCCGCTTTCCGGCGGTGGTATCAGTGACGGCACTGCGTGACGAACAGGATACCATCATCGGGTACCTGTTGATCGGTACCGATAACAGTGCACGCAAGCAGGCCGAAGCTGCGCTGCTCAGGGCAGGGGCACTGCAGAACGCTATTTTCAACAGTGCCAATTTTTCAAGTATCGCCACCGACGCCAAAGGGGTGATCCAGATCTTCAACGTCGGTGCCGAGCGGATGCTTGGCTATACCGCTGCCGAGGTCTTGAACACCATCACCCCGGCTGACATCTCTGATCCGCAGGAGCTGATCGCACGGGCCGAAGAGTTGAGCCTTGAGCTCGGGACTCCGATTACCCCCGGATTCGAGGCCCTGGTCTTCAAGGCCTCACGGGGGATTGAGGATATCTACGAGCTGACCTCTATCCGTAAAGACGGCAGCCGCTTCCCGGCGGTAGTCTCCGTTACGGCCCTGCGGGATGATCAGGATGCCATCATCGGTTACCTGCTGATCGGCACTGACAACACGGCCCGCAAACAGGCGGAAGAGGCGTTGCTTCAGGCAGGGGCTTTGCAGAGTGCTATTTTCAACAGCGCCAACTTCTCAAGCATTGCCACCGATGCCAAAGGAGTGATCCAGATCTTCAACGTCGGCGCCGAGCGGATGTTGGGCTACACCGCTGCCGAAGTAATGAATACCATTACCCCGGCTGACATCTCCGATCCCCATGAAGTTATTGCCCGCGCCGAAGCGCTCAGTATTGAACTGGCAACTCCGATTACCCCCGGATTCGAGGCACTGGTGTTCAAGGCCTCACGGGGGATTGAGGATATCTATGAGCTGACCTACATCCGCAAGGATGGCAGCCGCTTTCCGGCGGTGGTGTCGGTGACGGCTCTGCGGGATGTTCAGGACACCATCATCGGTTACCTGCTGATCGGCACTGACAACACGGCCCGCAAGCAGATTGAGGCAGAGCAGAAGCAGCTCAGTCAGCGTCTGCGTGACCACCAGTTCTACACACGCTCCCTGTTTGAATGCAATATCGATGCGATCATGACCACCGATCCGTCCGGCATTATCACCGATGTCAACAAACAGATGGAGGTGCTGACCGGTTGCACGCGGGACGAACTGATCGGCGCACCGTTCAAGAACTATTTCACTGATCCGGACCGGGCCGAGATGAGTATCAAACTGGTCTTAAGTGAAAAAAAGATCACTGACTATGAACTGACTGCTCGCGCCAGGGATGGCAATGAAACGGTGGTTTCATTTAATGCAACCACCTTCTACGACCGGGACAGGAAACTGCAAGGGGTCTTTGCTGCAGCCCGCGATGTAACCGAACGCAAACGGCTGGATCAGGTGCTGCAGGAAAAAAATCTCGAACTGGAGAATGCCCGCTCCATAGCGGAAAAATCCAATCTTTCCAAATCCGATTTTCTTGCCAACATGAGCCACGAACTGCGCACGCCGCTCAACTCGGTGATCGGTTTTTCCGAGGTGCTGCAAGACCAGCTGTTTGGTCCGATCAATGAGAAACAGCAGGAGTATGTGAAAAACATCCTCACCAGCGGCAGACACCTGCTCTCCCTGATCAATGACATCCTTGACCTCTCAAAGGTGGAATCCGGCAAGATGGAACTTGAACTCTCCGAATTTTCTCTGCGGGAGTCACTGAACTCATCATTGATGATGTTGAAGGAAAAAGCTCTGAAAGGCGGGATCAGCCTCAATATGGAACTTGCCCCACCGGATGACCTGCGGATTGTGGCAGACCAGCGCAAGCTGAAACAGATCATGTTTAATCTGGTTTCCAATGCGGTCAAGTTCACTCCGGCAGGTGGAGAGGTGAGTGTAAACGCTGTCAAACATGGCGATTGTATCGAAATCAGCGTGACCGACAGCGGTATCGGCATCAGGGAGGAAGATATCTCCAAGCTTTTCCATCCTTTTACCCAGCTTGAATCGGTTTATACCAAAGAATATGAAGGTACCGGCCTGGGCCTGGCTTTGAACAGACATCTGGTTGAACTGCATAACGGCAAAATCTGGGTAAAAAGTGAATTCGGCAAAGGGAGCAGATTCAGTTTCACCATTCCGCTCACGCAAGAAAAGTATAAGAGTCATTATTAGTTCCTTCTCCCTGAGGGAGAAGGTGGCCGAAGGCCGGATGAGGGGGCAGCGGTTACCTGAAATGAGCCTCTGCCCCCTCACCCTAGCCCTCTCCCTCATGGAGAGGGGACTAAAAACCATTTGTTGATCACAGGAGGTATGTACCATGCCGCATAAAATTTTGATTGTTGAAGACAACAGGAACAACGCCAGTTTGCTGAGGGATATTCTGAGCTTTCACGGCTATGAGATTGCAGAGGCCTCTGATGGAAATCTGGGGGTTGAGCTGGCCAGGGAGCTGATGCCGGACCTGATCCTGATGGATATCCAGATGCCCGGTCTGGACGGCATGACCGCCGGCAGCATCCTGAAGGGGGACCCGGCCACCAGCGGGCTGAAGATTATCGCCCTGACCTCGTTTGCCATGCGGGGGGACCGGGATAAATTTCTTGCAGCCGGATTTGACGGGTATCTCTCCAAGCCGATCAACACCCGCGAACTGCCCGGACTGGTGGCGCAGTGGCTGAATGGCGAGACATAGTCATGACCAGACACATTACCCGAATCCTGTGTGTGGATGATGAACCGCTTAATCTCAGCCTGTTTGAGGCGATGCTGATCCCCAGGGGCTATGAGGTAATACCAGCAGTAAATGGACTGGAAGCGTTGCAGAAGATCCGCACCATGCGGATCGATATCTGTCTGCTGGATCTGATGATGCCGGGGATGGATGGTTTTGAGGTCTGCCGTCGGATCAAGGCCGATCAAAATCACAGCAGTATCCCGGTCATCATGATTACCGCTTTAAGTGATATGGAAAATCGCATTCGGGGGATTGAGGCCGGGGCTGAGGATTTTATTTCCAAGCCGTTTGAAGCGGTTGAGGTGCTTGCCAGGATAGCGATGCTGCTGCGTGTCAAGACGCTGAATGATCGTCTGAACGCCGCCTACCATACCATCACCAGGCTGAGCAGTTTTGGTGAACAGCTCATCAACGGGTTTGATCCGGTCACCTTTGATTTTCTGGAAAAGATTGACCGTATTGTCCAGCAGATCATCAGAAAGAGGTTTGACCTGTCAGACAGTCCGGAGATTGTCCTGATCGGCATGATTGATCCGGAAGGTGTCTGTCGTTGGTTACATTTTGATTCCTCAGGCAGGACACTTACCAGAAGCAGCATTACGCTGGATCTTGATCCGGCGGCTGCCTTTTCCGGCAGTACTAAGCCGGTTGTTGCTTTTTATAATGCAGACGAGCCGGAGCCAACTTCATCACTATTGGTTCAAGAGCTCCAGAAACATTCACTCTCGGTTTCAACCATGGTGCACTACGCAAATGACAGCTTCTGCCTGATTGCTCTCAATTATGGCCGTGAAGTGACCGCTCTTGATGCAGCCGTGTTAAGCAGTGTGGTGATGCAGAGTCTCTTTCTGCGCTCCCTTGCAGATCAGGTACGGGATACGGAATCTGCTTTTGAGTACACCGTGCTTGCCCTTGCCCGGGCATCGGAGGCAAATGACGAGGATACCGGGGATCATATCCTGCGGGTGGGCAACTACTGCGCCCTGCTTGCCAGGGCACTTGGATGGCCGGAAAAACAGGTGCAGGTTATCCGAATTCAGGCTGCGCTGCATGATGTGGGCAAGATCCATGTCTCTCCGGCTATCCTCAAAAAACCTGGCAAGCTGACAGATGATGAATGGAAGGAGATGAAGATGCACACGATACATGGCTCAAAAATTATCGGTGGTCACCATCGCATGAGCACTGCGGACAGCATCGCCCTCAGCCACCATGAACGCTACGACGGCAGCGGCTACCCTCACGGTATTGCAGGCGAGCGGATTCCGATCGAGGCGCGGATACTCAACCTGGCTGACCAGTATGATGCCTTGCGCAATAGCCGTTGCTACAAGCCTCCCTTTGATCACGAAACCACCCGTCAGATTATCGTCAATGGAGATGGTCGCACCCTGCCGCAACATTTTGATCCACAGGTTCTGGCAGCTTTTCAGGAGATTCACACAAGTTTTGCCGAAGTCTTTGAGGCGAAGGAGTAGTTCTCATTTGTCACATTTTCATAAACGGGCAGTTCCTCCCCCCTCCAACCTCCCCCCGCTGGGTGGAGGCTTTTATTCCCTCCCCCAGCGGGGAAGGCCAGGGAGGGGGAGTTGGTAATCTGACAAAGTAGAGGTAGTCCTCAAAAGGGGGTCAGATGACTGAAGAACCCAAAAAGACCCAGACTGTTCTGGTGGTTGACGATATCAGGGAGAATGCTGACCTGCTTGAGGCGATTCTTTCTGCGGAGTACACCATTAAAATAGCCAGCCGAGGGAGTGAGGCGCTTGAAATCGCCCGTGCAACAGTGCCGGATCTTATTCTGCTTGATATCATGATGCCGGAGATGGACGGCTATGAGGTCTGTATCGCACTCAAGGCGGATCCTTTTACGCAAAGGATTCCGGTCATTTTTGTGACGGCGCTGCTGAACCCGGGCGATGAAACCAGGGGGTTTGAGGCAGGTGGTGCAGATTACATCACCAAGCCGGTTGTTGGCGCTGTTGTGCGCACCCGCGTCAAGGCACAACTGGCCTTGAAAGACGCACAGGATGAGATGGAGGAGTGGAATCGTAACTTGAAAAAACGATTGCTCTACAGCATTACAACCATCCGTCAGAAAACCGAGGCGCTGATGACTGCCGAGGAAAAGGTTTCAGATCTGCGTGGCTATCTGCAGAGCGTGGAGCTGTTATCCGGGATCTTTGAACTGATGGAAGACCGCTTTGGTGTCTGCTCGCGGGCGGTTAGCGAGCTGGCCGGAGACGCAGCACGTGCCATGAAGCTCTCTGCCAAAGAAGTGGTTAAGATTCGTCTGGCAGGGCTGCTGCATGATGCCGGGACACTTGGGGCCAGGCGTGGACTGTCAGAGAAGCATGAAATTGAAATGACCGCTAATGAGCTGAAAGAATTTCATGCCCATCCGGTACGTGGCCAAGACCTGCTCAATGAGCTTGAAGCACTTCAGGATGTGGGGCTGATGGTACGCAGCCACCACGAAAACTACGACGGAAGCGGTTTTCCGGATGGCATCAGTGGTGATGACATTCCACTGGGGGCGCGGTTGATAGCCATAGCCGCCTGTATCGAGCACGCGGCAAGCTCGGTATCGGAAGCTCGTGACGAATATGCCCTGCTGAAGGTTGGCCTGAATGCCGGTACGCTGCTTGATCCCCGGCTGATTTCATATTTCAGGATGATTACCCGGATCATGTATTTTGAGGGTAAAAAATCAGGTGCTTCCGGAGAGGTCGAAGTTCCTGCTGGTGACCTGATTGCCGGGATGCGGATCTCGCGGGATCTGGCAAATGCTGGCGGGGTGCTGCTGCTCCAGAAAGGGGATATGCTGGACGCAGCCGGTATTGCGCTGATCCGCCGCAACAGCAAGATCAATCCAACGGTAACGGGCGGTGTGTGGATGTATGTCGGTGCCGCAGAAGGCAGCGATCATACGGTTGTCGTATAGGAGAGCAGTATCATGGCACACCAAAACAGCATTCTGACCTATTCTGAAGAAACCGATGCCGATCGCAGGCGGGGAATCCTTGCCGACGATGCGCTCTCCCTTGATCTGGTGTCCGCCCTTGCCGGGGATCGACCGCTCGCAAAAGCAGAATCCCGGCGTCTTGACGAATTAAAGGAGAGCCGTGGCCACAGATTCTATTGCGATCTGCTCTATTCCATTACCCACCAGTATTTCCCGCCGGAAACCGCTGAAGAGCTGTGGATCAAGGTCTTGCACCACAAAACGGCGCTGTTCGCCACCTTGGGGAGGAACGTCAGGATTGCGGTTGCCACATTGGATTATCTCTCAAACATCACCTCCAACATGGATGCTGCCACACTGATGGATGAAGCGAATATCGAAGAAATTGTCGGACTTTCACTGCGGGATGGCCTGACTGGACTCTTTAATCATACCTACTTTTATCAACAGATCGACTTTGAGGTGCGGCGCTATCTGCGCTATGGCACGCTTGTTTCCCTTGTGCTGATGGACATTGATGACTTCAAGGCGGTTAATGACACCTGTGGGCACCGGGAAGGGGACAGGGTTCTGGCTGCAATGGGTAAAAGCTTCATTTGTGTGGCGCGGGATTCAGATATCTGCTGTCGTTACGGTGGTGAGGAGTTTGCAGTAATCCTGCCATCTACCGATATCAATGAAGCCGCTATAATTGCCAACAGACTGAGAACAGAGCTTGAGCAACACCTGCCTGACGGACGGGTCGTGACGGTAAGTATCGGGGTGGCATCATGCAATGAAAAGACCAGAAGCTACAGAGACCTGGTGGAGCAGGCAGATGCCGGGCTGTATCAGGTCAAGAGAACCGGAAAAAACAGGGTCGCGGTGGTCGTGGATGGAACAGTGGGAACTGGTCTGGCTGTAACAAGGCTTTTAAATCCGTGAACAGGTACCTGCAGCCATACTTGATGATGACTCGTCTCTCCGGATTCCTGCTGCGGGTGCTGCGCGGATTTATAGACAACCAAGGACTGCTGTTGTCCGGTGCTGTTGCCTACTACACCTTGTTGTCGATTGTTCCGTTATCAATTCTTGCGCTGGTTGTACTTTCCCATCTTATTGAAGAGCAGAGGCTGATTCTAACCTTGTCGATGTATCTGGAAATGGTAATCCCCGGCTACGCAGCAATGTTGACCGAACAGGTACAGTCCTTTCTGAAACACCGTAATGTGATCGGCATCATTGGTTTTATCAGTATGCTGTTTTTCAGCACTACGGCCTTTTCCATGCTTGAAAATGCCCTGTCAGTGATTTTTTACCAGCGGTTCAGGAGTAATCCACGCAGACTTCTCATTTCTGCAATCATTCCGTACCTGTTCATCTTTGGCATGGGGCTGGGGATCCTGCTGGTGTCATGGGTTGTCGTGGGGATTGAGGCACTGGAAAGCGGTTATCTGGCTCTTTGCGGCTGGAGTCTGGATCTTGGGGCTGCTACCTGGGTGGCACTGTATATCCTGGGAATAGTTGGAGAAGTGGCGTTATTCACCTCCATTTACCTGCTGTTGCCGGTGGTCCGGATTAAATTCCGCCACGGATTGATCGGTGGGATAACGGCAACGGTTTTATGGGAAATTACCCGTCGGGCGCTGGTCTGGTATTACGCAACCGTAACTACGGTAAACGTCATTTACGGCTCCATTGCCATTACGGTTGTGGCTCTGATCAGCGTTCAGGTCGTTGCGATGATTCTCCTGCTTGGCGCCCAGGTGATTGCAGAATGTAAACAAGATTCCGAACGAGTTGAAAAATTATGATGATCAGCAATGCCTTGTAGCCGTTCTGACGTGTATATGCACAACGACATGGATACGAAATGAGCAACCTGAACTCCTTCATACAACTTTTACTGTTTGTAGCGCCCCTGACCCTCAACAGTGGATGTGCGACCTTGCCGGATCTGTCTGAAATACGTGATGAGACACCAACGGCCAGGCAATCTCGCCAGATAGTTTCATCCAAAGGTCTGGTGTCGCCACAAAAAAGCAAGGCGATCATGGAGCAGTTGAAGCGATCGGTCGCACCGACGGATATTTTGGGACGCCATACGGTCGTGGTGGAATCGGTCACTGAAAGCCCACTGGTCAAGGGAAACAAGGTCACGTTGCTCAGCGATGGCCAGGCAACCTACGCTGCAATGTTCAAGGCGATACGGGGCGCTCAAGACCATATCAACCTTGAAAGCTATATCATTGAAGATGATGAAACAGGCCGGGCTTTTGCCGATCTGCTGTTGAAGAAACAGCAGGAAGGGGTTCAGGTGCAGATCATTCATGACAGTCTGGGCAGTATGCATACTCCGGCTGCCTTCTTCCAGCGCTTGAAGGACGGAGGGATACAGGTTGTTGAATTCAACCCGATTGATCCGTTTGAAGCCGGTGCAGACTGGGCACTCACCCATCGTGACCACCGCAAGATTCTGATCGTTGATGGCAAGGTTGCCATTCTTGGGGGCATCAATATCAGTAAGGTCTATTCCAGTGCCCCCTTCAAACGGAAAAAGAAGACAAACGACCCCATTTTCTGGCGAGACACCGATCTCCAGATCAGCGGTCCTGCCGTAGCTGAACTGCAGAAACTCTTTCTGGCTACCTGGACGCAGCAAAAGGGGGGCAGGCTATCAGAGTGTGTCTGGTTTCCGGTGCTGAAAGAAACCGGAACGGCCCTGGTACGGATTGTCGGCAGCACACCAGGTCAGCACAACAGGATTCCTTTTATTGTGTATGTGTCGGCCATCTCGTTTGCAGAACATTCGATCCATATCACAAACTCCTATTTCATTCCTGATGATCAGATTCGCACGGCTCTGACTGATGCTGCGGCGCGGGGTGTTGAAGTGAAAATCATTCTGCCCGGTATTACTGATTCTCAGCTGGCACTGCATGCCCAGCGCTATCATTACGCAGAACTTTTGCAGGCGGGTGTGAAGATCTACGAGCATGGCAGTTCCCTGCTGCACGCCAAAACCGCAGTGGTGGACAAGGTCTGGTCAACCGTCGGATCAACCAATCTGGATTTATTGAGTTTATTGCATAATAACGAAGTGAATGCAGTGGTCTTGAGTCGCGAGTTTGCCGTTGAAATGGAAAAGATGTTTGCCAGAGACCTTGCTGCTTCCCGGCAGATTCATTGGTCTGAGTGGAAAGAACGGCCTTTGTTACCCAGGTTCAGGGAATGGTTTGTGAATCTATTTGCACAGTGGCTGTAACAAGCGGTCAACATCAGCGGTTACTCAAAAAACTTTCAGGTTGATCATCGGATGATCGGAAGGATACACCATGAGTAAGGTAAAAAATGCATCAGAACTGCGTAAACAGGCCGAGAAGCAGGTTGCTTCACAACAGTCAACAACTGATGTGAAGCCTGATGAGCTTAATGCACAACGGTTGCTGCATGAGCTGCAGGTTCATCAGATTGAGCTGGAAATGCAAAATAGCGAGCTACAGCTTGTCTGTCAGACTCTGGAACAGAATCAGTTGGAACTGGTAAAGGCGAAAGAGGTTGCAGAATCTGCCAACCGGGCAAAAAGCGAATTTCTGGCCAATATGAGCCACGAAATCCGTACCCCTATGAACGGTATTATCGGTATGGCGCAGCTGCTGCGATTCAGTATTTTGGATGCTGAACAGCTTGAATGCCTGGACAGCCTGGAACTTTCTACCAAAAACCTGCTGTTCCTGATCAATGATATTCTTGACCTTTCACGAATAGAGGCAGGCAAGATGATCATTGATCGAGAGCTATTCAACATCAGGCAGAGCATCAATGAGGTACTCCAGACACAAAAGTTTCTCCTGGAGGGTAAGGGATTGCAGTGCAGGCTGCACCTGCCTGATGGACTGCCTGACATCATGCGAGGTGATGTTCTGCGCTT
>CAZYMK010000065.1:0-12927 GCA_964648885.1 uncultured Geobacter sp.
TTGATGGTCACGCTACTGCAACTGCAAGTACTACAATTACTGAAATGAGTGTTATTCCCGCAGTTCTTTCCATTGCAGACGTAACAATTGCCGAAGATGGTGCAACTGCTACATTCACAGTTACACTGGCCGGAGATGCCCCTGGCGCAGGCGAGACAGTAACTGTAGATTATGCAACTGCGGACGGTACTGCGATCGCTGGAACCGACTATACTGCCGCAGCCGGAACCCTTACCTTTGCTGAAGGCGTTTCCACCCAGACCATTACAGTTCCCATTACGAATGATCTGCTTGTTGAGACTGATGAGACTTTTACTGTTGTGCTCAGCAATGTAGCCGGTACAGTTGGTGCCAATACTGCAACCATCAGTGATGCTACAGCCACTGGAACTATCACTGATAATGATGTTGCAGTTGCTTCCTACACCCTGGCCTCAAGTGCCGCATCTGTTACAGAAGGTACTTCTGTTACGTTTACTGCTACAGCCCTGGCTGCTGATGGTACTCCTACAGTTGTAGCTGTGGATACTACCTTTAACTACCAGATTGCCGGTGTTGAGGTTGCCGGTGGTACTGCTGATCCTGCAACTGATCTTGGTAAAGTAACTGGTGAGGTTACTATTCTTGCTGGCCAGTCTACTGCTACATTTACCCTTACCCCGACTGATGATGGTGTGACAGAAGGCTTTGAAGGCTTCAAGGTTTCTCTGCTGGATGCCAGTTTTGATACCGTTGCAGAATCTGGGAATGTGGTAATTAAGGATGGTGCTGAAGCGGGTCAGACTTTTACTTTGACTACTGGCACCGATTCTGGTGCAAATTTTACTGGCGGAGATGGAAACGATAGCTTTGAGGGTACCCTTACCTTTGCCACTAGTGGTGGTGATGGAGCACTAACTTCCTCTGCAACACTAAATCCAGGTGATAATCTCGTAGGTGGTGGTGGAGATGATACGCTTACAATTACAGTAACTGGTGCAGATTTGCCGGCAGCAGGATATACTGCAAATCTGACAACATCAGCAATCGAAAATATATTTGTATCAAACTTTGATTCTGAAGGCGCAGGAGCAGTTGCAGCTGCAGACGCAGACAATGATGTTACAATTGATCTCTCAAACACAACAGGTGCAACGACTATTGGCACATCCGCATCTAACAATGTGAATGCTGACACATTATTCAGCAATGTCGCCACAATCACAAATGTTATGATGGCTGGAAAGGGCGATTTGGATGTTGCTTTTACGACATCCGCAGTTTCTGGCGCTACTGATACCCTTAATTTAACCGTTGATGGCGTCGGTACATCTGCAACTGCACCATCAACCTTCTCAGCCAACGGAATAGAAACACTAAGTGTAACATCTACAGGTTCCGCCTCATTCCTTAATGTAGCAGCCGCTGATTACACTGCTTTGATGGTTGCCGGTGATCAAAAAATTAGGGTTATAGTCGCAGACGCGGACGTTACAAAGTTTGATGCTTCTACCGCTACAGGAACTGTAACAGCTGATTTATCAGCTATTACCACTGGCAACCTTACTGAGGTTAAAGGTGGGACAGCTACCGATGACCTTCTGATCCTTGGTGGTGCCGCTGTAAGTGTGACCGGCACTGGCACAGATAACGATCTTGATAAAGTGTCGGGATTTGAGATCCTTGGAATTGATACAGCTCATGGTGTAACTCTCAGTTCCGATGCATCTGGTATCTCACAATTTGATTTTAATGATGCAAACACTCAGCAGACATTAACTTTAAATACTGGATACACTTCGGCAACAACTGTCAAACTCGGTGATATAGACGATATAACAAACAATGCTAATGTCGATTTGACGGTAAATATTGATTCTGACGATCTTTTGACGGGTAACTCAATTGTTTCTGGTACAGGTACTAATGACACAATCAATGTAACTGCTAAAGCTGGTACTTCTGTTATCGATAACGTTTCAGGCATCGAAAATATTAATATCCTCGCTGGAACGACCGGTACTGAAGATGTTACAATGAACGTCGGCGCAGCTAATGGTACTGTAGCATCAGGTAAAACGCTTAACATTGATGCCTCTGCCTTAACTAACTCTGGTGCAGAGTTTTCATTTACAGGAACTGGAGAAACAGACGGTTCCTTCAATATTACCGGTGGTGCTGGAAATGATACTTTAATCGGTGGCAGCAAAGACGATACGCTCATTGGAAATGATGGTGCTGATAGTTTGTCAGGTGCTGGGGGCAACGACACTATTGATGGTGGCGCTGGCAACGACACTATTGATGGTGGCGCTGGAAATGATGTTCTAACCGGTGGTGAGGGTCATGATACCTTTACGGCCGGCACTGGAGACGATAATATTGATGGTGGTGCCGGAAATGATACCTTTGATTTGGCAGGGAATTTAACATCGGCTGATACTATTGACGGTGGAGAGGGAACTGATACCCTGAAAGTTACAACAGTTGATGCCACTGCACTGAATAGTGTTACCAATGTTGAGAACTTAGCTGTGTCAGACGGTGCAACAGTGTCTTTGACTTCAGATCTTTCCTTTACGACAATCGATCTGACCGATGGAGCAACTACTGAATCCCTTACATTTGGTAAAGGTTACACCCAGGCCACGACTGTTAAAGTAGATGCGGGAGATCAAGTCACTAATACTGCGGCCGATATCGATCTTACAGTGAATGCAATAGCTGGTGACTTAGAAGCTGCAGATGATACAATTTTAACAGGTTCGGATAAGGATGGTGTTGTAAATACCTTAAATATTACAAACGATTTGACAGGTGGTACTGCTCCAGTAACAGTAGACATGCAAACAGACATCAAAGATTTTGATGTGGTCAATATAATTGATCATACTGTTGCAGGCAATGATTTAACCATAAATGTTGCAGGCTATGGTGATGCTGGCGACAGCCTGACTATTGATGCTTCTGCTCTGGATTCTGGAGAAGTATTTTCCATGACCGGTGCTTCAACCGCTAATCTGATGGTGACCTCAGGTGCAGATGCGGACTCACTTGTTCTGGGTACTGGTAACGATGACATTAGTTCAGGTGCCGGTAACGATACTATTACCGCATCGACTAATATCACCTATCAGGATACGATTGATGGTGGTGACGGTACGGACACCATGACTGCTACGGCTCTTGAAGACATTGATCTTCAAAATGTATCTAACGTTGAAAAGCTAACACTGGATGGCACCAATACTCTTGGGACATACGCCAGTGCAGCAGGTATTGTTCAAGTGACTGTCACAGGCGGTGACAAAATTACTGCTACCGGCATGACGACAGGCGTAACCTACATCGCAGACGACACTGGTGCCAATGACACACTTACCGGTGGTCAGGGCGATGACACCTTCGTATTCTCCAAAGGCATCGGTCTTGAAGATGGTGATGAAATCAACGGTACTACTGGAAATGATACGATCCGTTTAGACAATACAAACGGTTCTTTTGTTGGGGTACTGGATCTTGATGACGTTACTAATATTGATACCGTGGCTGTTTACGATGATGACGGTGGCAGCACAACTGAGGCTAACGATGTCGAACTGACAATTGCAGCTTTGACTTCTACGACTGAAGCAAGTATCGCGATCGACGGTTCTAAGATTACGGATTCCAACGACTCATTGCTCATCACCAACAATGCAGCAACAACCAAAACCGAGTTTAACATTACCGGTGGTGCAGGTAACGACTGGCTTGAAGGTTCGAACGATAAAGATACCATCTCAGGCAATGGTGGTGCAGATACCATTGATGGTGGACAGGGCCAGGACAACCTTACTGGTGGAGCTGGAGCAGATATATTTAAATTTGCAACTGCTGAAAGTAAATTTGGTACGGAAGATACCGTAACTGACTTTACGACCACAACTGATAAGTATAATATAGACGTAACACTTACAAAAGCAACCTTCAACGCAGCATTTAACACCTCTACCACCGGAAGCAACCTGGCCGCTTATCTGACCATTAATGAGCAGGGGGAAGCGATTTACGATGATGCCAATGATACATTGATCGTAGACCTGAACGGTGACGCTGCTATAGGTGGCGATGACCTGTTTATCAATTCTGACACCGTAGTTGCTGCAGATATGACATACAACGTTACATCTGGAGGTGTAACCGTAGAAACGGTTACCTTAAGCGCTCTGGATAATGGTATTGATCGGTATATCGTAGCGGCAGATATCGCGTCCGTAACTGGAGCTGTTGATACTATCAACTATTTTGATGCTGATGAAGACATTATTGTTATCACTGGAACAGAAAATGCTGCAGATGATTTTATTGGTGCGCTGGTAACGGGCGATCTTACAGCTGGTGTCCTTGATGACAAAAATGGCGGAGCATCGTTGAAAATTGATTTGCACAGCGATAACGGAACAACCTCGGTTGCGTCATTTAGTCAGGACAATTATCAATTGGGTATGTCCGGTTCTGTTTTCCAGATGGCAGCCGAATCTGAAATTTTGGGTTCTAACAATGCTGACTACATCACCGCAGGAGCAACTGATGCTGGAATTACTGGTGGCAAGGGTGCTGACGTGATAACTTGCGGAGCTGGTGCCGATACCATTATCACAACTGGTGGAATTGGTTTTGGTGTCGACCAGATTTCTGGCTATGCTCATGCTGCTGATTTTCTGAAACTGGATAATTCAGACATTGAAGCTCTTGCAGATGTTACTGAGCTTGTTGACTTGGATGGGGTCGTAATTGGAGCACAGGACCTTATCTTTTCAAGTATTGCCGCGGTAACTGGCGCGTATGATCTTGCCGATGCAACAACAGATGATGTTCTGGTTATTTCAGATATCTCAACAGCCGAAGCTCTTGAAACGGCATTAGAGGAAGGCGGTTCTCGTGAGCTGACTGTGAACGGAGCTGGATGGGGTGCTGGAGATGCCTTTATTGTTGCTTATGATAATGGTACTGATACAACGGTGGCAGTGGTTAGTTCTTCTGCAATTGTTGCTAATGATGGTCATTTCGCATCAGGAACTCTTGAGGTTACCGATCTTGTCACTCTTACTGGCGTACAGGCTGAGGCGCTAACTACAGCTGGAACTTTTGCTACAATTGCTTAGGCTTTCAAACTGAAAAGAATTATACAGATGAATAAGTCTATATTTCGATGATAGATTTAGGATAATTTGATTTGACAAAAAGCCCCCAATCCTTGGATTGGGGGCTTTTTGTCTAAAATAGAGAATTAAAAGAGATATTTTTATTAAATAAAAATGAATGAATATGGGACGGTGGCTTTTTATTTTCACCCTGAAGCCTACAGTGCTTCTGGCAAAAGGCTTATGGGCCGCAACGCTGCTGGAGAATCTTTCTTAAAAGGCTACCTGAAGCATGCTCATGCCAAAACATTCTACTGTTATGTCAAAAACAATGCACAAGGCCGGAGCTTCGAGGATACAGTCAGGCAATACCGAAATGAGCCTGTTAACATCATTAAGACTATTCACTCAGGCGCATTGGCTGAGGCCAAAACGCTTTATTATCCCGGCCCTGACATTGGGCAGCAAGCCTTTTTACGATCTCAGATCAATCCAGTCGGTTGGTCCATATGTGGTATTACTCATACCACCAGCAGTGCAGGGGCAATGGATGCGATTGCCAGGTGGCTTACTTCTCCTATTGAAAATTGGGATGCGATCATCTGTACCTCAAAAGCAGTGAAAGCGCATGTTGAAAAAATCCTTCAGGCTGAAGTTAACCGTCTTCAGCAAAGGCTGGGCATTCAAAATCTACCCTTGCCCCAGCTACCTGTAATACCTCTTGGGGTTCACATAGATGAATTTACTTTCAGCAACCAAGAAAAACAGGTGGCCAGAAACGCAATCCAAGCTGATCAAGATACTATAGTGATTCTATATATGGGTCGTCTGTCCTTTCATGCGAAAGCCCATCCTTTGGCTATGTATCAGGCACTCAGTAAGGCAGCACAAAAAACCTGTAAAAAAATCAAACTGCTTGAATGTGGCTGGTTTGCTAATGAGTATACCCGTAAGGCTTATGTTGATTCCGCTAAAAGCGTATGTCCCTCTATTGAGATTATTCATTTGGACGGCCGTGATCCGATCCATCGACGAACTGCTTGGGCAAGTGCAGATATTTTCTGCTCGCTTTCTGACAATATCCAAGAGACATTTGGCATTACTCCGATTGAATCCATGGCCGCTGGGCTGCCTTCTGTAGTTTCTGATTGGGATGGTTACAAGGAAACGATACGTCATGGTGTCGATGGCTTCAGGATCGCAACCACTTTACCTCAGCCAGGGCTTGGTGGAGATTTGGCCTTCAGGTATGCCTTAGATATCGATAATTATGATTTCCATTGTGGCCATACTTGTATGCACATTAGTGTGGAAGTAGCTCAGGCTGTCAAGGCGTTTATTGCATTAATTGAAGATGAAACCTTAAGAAAAAAAATGGGAGAAGCAGCCCGACAACGTGCCAAAGCGGTATATGACTGGTCATCCATCATCCCTCAGTATGAACAAATTTGGGAGGAACTCGAAACTATACGACTTAAATGTCTGAAGGAAAAACCTGGTTTGGAACGGCCTCAACCTTGGCCTGCTCGACTAGATCCGTTTACAGGATTTGCTCATTACAGCACCAATTGTCTAACAAAAGAATCCAAAATTCTGAGAGTCGATCAAAATCTTAGTAACTCCATTAAACGTCTCGATTATTTTTTGAATCTCGAACTGGTTAGATTTGCAAATAACGTAATACCTACCCGCGATAATTTAGTCCTATTACTTGGAAAAATAGATTCTGTACCGACCATGGTCATGAATGTGATTAGCGATTATAGTAACCAACGACAGGCATTTAATCTGAGGGCTTTAAGCATATTGCAAAAACTGGGTTTAATACAGATGGTTGAACCATGAAATCCATTTCGGGTATACTAAATAGCTGTGCCAGTATAAATCCCTGTCTATGTGGAACTTGTTAAATTATCACTAATCTTAAGTGCTTATCACAGGCATTCATTATTCGATGCCCAGAAAAGTAAAGTATAATATTCAATGAAGAAAAAAAAGACGAAAAAATCAGTTGTCCATAAAAAAAAAATTATTGAAGATCATCTAAAGAAACTATCCACCTTATATTCTTTAAGAGACTACGATAATGTCATTAAAATAGGAGGAAATTTATTACATAAATTTCCCAATGTTCCATATATTTATAATATTTTGGGTGCATCATATGTGGCGATAGGAAAAAATTTAAAAGGGATTGAATGTTACCGGCGAGCTATCGAAATAAATCCAAATCTGCCTGAATTCTACAATAATATGGGGAATGCCCTCAGTAATCTTGGGAAACTGGATGAGGCGATAATTGCATTCAAAAAATCATTAGAGATAAATCCCAATTTTGCTGAAGCCCATAATAATTTGGGTGGAGTCTATCGGAAAAAAAAAGATTTTAATAAGGCTCTGGCACATTTCAATATTGCTGTTGAAAAAAAAGTGGGATACACAATTGCCCTTATCAACCAAGGAAATTGTTTGAGCGAAGTTGGTGATCATCGCCAAGCAATATCGATCTTTAAAAAAATTATCCAATCGGACCCCAATTGTGTGGAAGCACTTAATAGTTTGGGGAATATATATAAAGAATTAGGGCGTAAGATCGAAGCCGAAAAATGCTATCAAAAGGCAATTCAAATAAATCCAGAGTCTGCAGAATCACGAAATAATTTTGGTGGGTTCTTGATTTCCGCAGGACGATTAGATGAGGCAGTCTGTCATTTTAAATATGCTTTAAAAATCAACCCACAATTGGGAGAAGTATACAACAACCTCGGAATGATTTTATATGAAAAAGGAGACTATGGACAAGCAGTTTCCTATCACCAGAAAGCGATCAAGCTTATGCCTCAGTCTGTGTCCGCACACAATGCTATGGGACTCGCGTTCCAAAAGCTTGGGCGCAATGAAGAAGCTATCCATTGTTTTAATAAAGCCATTCAGATCGACCCAACTTATCTGGTCGCCTATAATAATTTAGGCAAGGAGATGATATCTCAAGGAAAAATTGATAAAGCAACGCAATATTTTCTAAAAGCTCTGAATTTTAATCCAACATCTGCCATAATACATTACAATCTCAGCGCAATAAAAAGATACACGAAAGACGATCCCCATATCAAGGTCATGCTATCGTCACTTGCACAACCGGAACTAAATACTTTCGACAAGTTGCTTTTTTGCTTTTCTTTAGGAAAGGCATATGAAGATATTAATGTCGAAAATATTGCTTTTGATTTTTATTTGGAAGGAAATCGTTTAAAAAAATCGATGCTGCAATATAATTCAGATATTAATATTCAAATTTTTAAAACCATAAAAGATAGATTCAGCAAAGTAGAAACAATTCCTGAGATACTTCCTGAGACTTTACCTATAAAACATAAACCAATATTTATAGTTGGCATGCCTCGTTCTGGAACTACTTTGGTCGAGCAGATAATTTCTAGCCATTCATCAGTGTATGGTGCGGGGGAGTCGGACAATTTTGCAAAAGGCTTAGAATATATTCGATGGTTTGAGACTGATATCAATTATAAACAACTTTTAGAGTTGCGGAATTATTATTATCAGACGCTTATAAAACTGAACACCGGCAAACCCATTGTTACTGATAAAATGCCAATTAACTTTAGGTGGGTTGGGTATATCTGTAATGCATTTCCAGAAGCAAAAATCATTCATGTCAAGAGAGACCCGATTGCAACATGCTGGTCTATCTTCAAGCATTTATTTGATTCAAAAGGAAATGGATATGCCTATAATATAGTTGATATAGTAGATTATTATGCCATGTATATGGATCTGATGAATTTTTGGCAGAGCAATTATTCACGAAGAATATATACACTAAATTATGAAACTTTAACGGAAAATCAGTTCGAAATTACAAAAGATCTTTTACAATTTTGCAGATTGGAGTGGCAAAAAGAATGTCTCGAATTTTATAAATCACAGCGACCAATCAACACTGCCTCAAATATACAAGTTCGCAAAAAAATGTATCAGGGCAGTTCTGATGCCTGGAAAAGATATGAACCACATCTTAAGCCTATGATAGATCGGTTGAAGATGAAAAATATTATCGTTTCTTGAGTTTTTTTTCGAATCTATTCGTCCTGTCTGAAGTCATTGACTGACACTATCGACAATAAAACAAGCTTTTCGGGCCGCATGGGATATGCATTTTTAAACAACATCGGCGTACCTGAGCTTGCAAGTGACAGCCTGTCCGAATATATTGACAATGCCGTGGCTTTGGCCGGTGACCCAAATCGCATGACGGAGTTGCGCAACACCCTGCGGGTTAAAATGGCGAATGCTCCTCTGACCGATGAAAAGCGTTTTGTAACAGAAATGGAGGCAGCCTTTCGATTTATGTGGCAGGACTGGATAGACACTTGTTCACCAAAGGATGAAAGATGACCCAGAAGACCTTTCTGCATATCGGGTGCGGACCCAAGAGAAAAGACCGGACCACCCGGGGGTTTAACAGCAATGCCTGGATCGAACTCCGCCTGGACATAGACCCTGATGTCAACCCGGACATAACAGGCACCATGCTGGATATGTCTGAAGTAGAGACGGCAAGTGTGGACGCGGTGTTTTCCAGCCACAACACTGGAATCCTTAATCAATCCGGTTTTGCATGGGTGGCCATCAACCGCAGGGAACAGTCGTTTTATGATTTATGTTTAACTGTTGAAGTGTCTCCCATGGATGATTTAGATAATCTTGTGTTTACTGGTGCTATTTTTTCAGGAAGATTGCCATGAATTTGCAAGATCAAATACGTCTACATGTGATTGATAATCTTTCACGTACCAGGACAGATGCAACGATTAATCTCAATGATTCCCTCAGATTACTGTCCAAGTGGCGCAGTGTTCTCATACAGAACACCCTTCTTCAGCATCAGGGCACACTGGTACTTGAAGGCCCCTTTGAGGGCATGGATTTTTTGGCCCAATCTTCTGAAGGTTGCCATATCGCAAAATTGCTTGGCTGCTATGAACAGCCGTTACATCCCCATATCGAAACCGCTGTCAAAACCGATTATTCCCTTATTCTGAATATCGGCTGTGCTGAAGGCTATTATGCCGTGGGCATGGCCCGCAGGATGCCCCATACCCGGATACTGGCCTTTGACCTGAACCCGGATGCTCAAGCCACTTGTCAAGAGCTGGCTCGAAAAAACCAGGTGTCGGACCGGGTAGTTGTCGGCGGCTTGTTCAACCCGGAAGACTTTGCAGATTATACTGGACAGCACATCCTGGTGATTTGCGACATTGAGGGCGCAGAAAAAGATCTTCTTGATCCTGCTGTATCCCCGGCCCTGGCAGGCATGGACTTGATCGTTGAATCCCACGAATGTCTTATTCCCGGTGTTACCCGGCTGCTGATGGAACGGTTTGCCGTCACCCATGAGATCACTCTTCTGGAAGACAATGGCCAGCGGCATCTGGACCATGCCCCGGCCTGGTTCAACAATCTGGCGCATCTGGACCAGCTTCTGGCTGTCTGGGAATGGCGTTCCGGTCCCACGCCCTGGCTGGTGATGAAAACCAAAACAAAGGGTTGATTTATGACTGCATGTATCTATTACCATCCTGAAGGCTATACCACATCCGGCCCCAAACTCATGGGCAGGAATGCGGCTGGAAAGTCTTTTCTCAAGGGGTTTTTTGCCCACAGCTGTGCCAAAGAATTCTATGTCCAGGTAGAAAATCCGGATCATGCCCGTATTTTTGCAGGGGTTGCAGAAAAATCTGGTCGTAAAGAACCGGTCAGGGCGGTTGATAAAAATAGTCTGGCTGCCCTTGCACAGGCCGGAGTGGTGTACTATCCAGGCCCTGGAATTGACGGTCATGCTTTTAAGAGAGCTGCTTTTGGACATGGTGCCTGGAGTCTTTGCGGCATCACCCACACCACGGCCAGTGCCAGTGCCATGGATTCGATAACACAACTGATCACTGCCCCGGTGCAGCCATGGGATGCGGTAATCTGCACCTCCACGGCTGTGAAGGACAATGTGGAGAAACTGCTCCAGGCTCAGGTGGACTATCTCCAGGCCCGGTTGGGTATGACCAAACTGGTTCTGCCACAGCTGCCGGTCATACCCCTGGGCATTCATACACAGGACTTTGAATTCACACAGGACCAGAAAGCACAGGCCAGACAAACCCTGAATGTGGATGACCACACCATTGTGGTACTTTACGTGGGCCGGCTGTCCTTTCATGCCAAAGCCCATCCCCTGGCCATGTACCAGGCCCTGGAAAAGGCTGCTCAAAAGACCGGTCAAAAGGTCCTTCTGGTGGAATGCGGCTGGCATGCCAATGAGGCTATTGCCAAGGCCTATGCCGATGCAGCGCAAACCGCCTGTCCCGGCATTCGGGTGATAACACTGGACGGCAGAAAGCCTGAAGACCGGCTAACCGCATGGGCCGGTGCAGACATATTCTGCTCTCTGTCGGACAATATCCAGGAGACCTTTGGGATCGTTCCCATCGAGGCCATGGCTGCGGGCCTGCCAGTGGTGGTGTCGGACTGGGATGGATACCGGGACACAGTCAGGGACGGAGTGGACGGGTTCTGTATCCCCACGCTTATGCCGGGTCCCGGTCTGGGGGGCGATCTGGCATTTCGCCACGCACTGGGTATGGATACCTATGATATGTACTGTGGTCATACCTGCTCGCTGGTGGCCGTGGATGTCGATGCTGCTGCCCATGCGTTTATCCGGCTGTTTGAGTCGTCTAACTTACGTCAAAAAATGGGAAACCAGGGACGGCAGCGGGCCAAAGAAATATATGACTGGGATAAAATCATCCCCCGGTATGAAGACCTGTGGGAGAACCTGAACGAGACCCGCAAAGCCGGGGCTTCTGACCTGAAACCTTTGGCCCATCCCTGGCCGGCGAGACCGGACCCGTTTCATGCGTTTGCCGCCTACCCAACACAAATCCTCACACCAGAAACACGGCTTGAACTGGGGGCAGACGACCTGGAAACCGCTGTCCAGAAGGTGAACACATTCAGGCAGCTGTCCATGGTGAGTTTTGCCCGGCTGGTACTTCCTGAAGAAGTTGAAGTGACCACGGTGCTGGAAGCAGCGGCAGCAAGCCAAGTAACCGCGATCGATCTGATAAAAAATATCCCGGAACACCGCCGTGCCTTTGTATTCCGTTCTCTTGTATGGCTGGTCAAGCTGGGGATTCTCAAGGTATGTTCATGAATATTTTATTTGTCCATCAGAACTTCCCAGGTCAGTTCAAGTTTCTGGCCCCAGCACTGGCTTCCCAGGGTCACCAGGTGGTGGCCATGACGATGCAGAAAACCACTACCAATATGTGGCAAGGGGTCAGGCTGGTGCCTTATACCGTCAGTCGGGGAACAACACCTTCGGTTCATCCCTGGGTGTCTGATTTTGAGACCAAAACGATCCGGGCCGAATGTTGCTTTAAGGCTGCGATGGAATTGAAAGCCGACGGGTTTGTGCCTGATGTGATTGTTGCTCACCATGGATGGGGCGAGAGCCTGTTTTTAAAAGAGGTCTGGCCAGAAGCAAAACTGGGCATATACTGCGAGTTTTTCTATCATCCGAAAGGTGCGGATACCGGGTTTGATCCCGAGTTTCCTGCCACCGATCCCGGAGATGTCTGCCGCCTTCGCATGAAAAACATCAACAACCTGCTGCATTTTGAAATTGCAGATGCGGGTATATCGCCTACGCACTGGCAGGCATCGACCTTTCCGGAAAGGTTCAGGGACAAAATCACCGTGGTGCATGACGGTATCGATACCGACGTGCTGCAGCCCAATCCCGGCG
>CAZYMK010000066.1:0-12906 GCA_964648885.1 uncultured Geobacter sp.
TTTCCCCGTTTCTGAATGAAGGCAAGAACCTGCTGATTGAGGAGTTTGGCAGAGACTACGGCACCTATTTTTCCATCCTGGAACTGATAGCAACCGGTAAAACCGCCCGGCGCGAGATTGAATCAATACTTGAAATCCATAGTGGCGCCTATCTGGCAAAACTGGAGGGGGAATATGCGCTGATTGACCGGCATTGTCCCATTACCGCTAAGCCCGGGGGGAGACTACAAAAGTACTACATCAGAGACAACTTTTTGAGCTTCTGGTTCAGATTTATCTACCGTAACCTTTCTGCGGTTGAGACCGGCAACTTTGACTACATACGTCAGATTGTACAGAGGGATTACGCCACTTGGTCAGGCAGGATACTGGAACGGTTCTTTCATGAACTGTTTGCCCAAACCGGCAGCTACAACCGTATCGGATCGTACTGGGAGCGGGGCAACAAAAACGAGATTGATCTTGTGGCAATCAATGATCTCTCAAAAGAGCTGGTGGTTGCCGAGATTAAACTGAACAGAGATAGAATCAGTCTTGCCGAACTGCAGCAAAAGGCTAAGAACCTTTGCATGGAGTTTCAGGGCTACAGCATCAGCTACCAGGCATTGGGGCTGGAGGATGCGGCGGCATATCTTGCTGAAACGAAGAACACAGCCGGCTGACCGATCGCACCAAATGCCTGCACCGAACAGATACCACTACACCATGCCTGCCCCCATACTACCCGGAGTTACCATGTCAGAGCCGGTCATACCTGATTTTCTTATTCGCTGGGAGACGTCCGGCGCTGCCGAACGGGCCAACTACCAGCTGTTTCTCTCCGAGCTGTGCGACCTCCTGACTGTTCCCCGCCCCGAACCGACCAAGCCCGACGACCGCGAGAACGCCTACGTGTTTGAGCGCTCAGTCACCTTCCAGCATGGCGATGGCAGCACCAGTATCGGTCGGATAGACCTCTACCGGCGTGGCTGCTTTGTACTTGAGGCCAAACAGGGCAGTGACCAGCCAGGGCAGTCCGGGTTGACGCTGGTCAAAGAAGAAGGTGTCCGCTGGTCAGGCACCAGACGCGGAACCGCCGTGCGGGGCACCAAAGGCTGGGATGTTGCCATGCTCAAGGCCAAGGGCCAGGCTGAACAGTACGCCCGTGCCCTGCCGGTTGGCGAAAGCTGGCCGCCCTTTCTGATTGTGGTCGATGTCGGCCACGCCATAGAGCTCTACAGCGAGTTTTCCTGCACCGGCAAGGCCTACCTGCCGTTTCCTGACCCGCGTTCTCACCGCATTCTGCTGGCTGATCTGGAAGATGCGGCGATCCGTGAGCGGCTGCGGCTGGCCTGGACTGATCCCCACGCCCTTGACCCGTCCAAACACAGCGCCCGCGTTACCCGTCAAGTGGCTGACCGGCTGGCGGTTCTGGCCAAGTCCCTTGAACAGCAAGGCCACAGCGCCGAACAGGTCGGCAACTTCCTTAAACGTTGCCTGTTCACCATGTTTGCCGAAGATGTCGGCCTGATCCCCCACAAAAGCTTCACAACCCTGCTGGAGAGCCTGCGCGGCACAGCCGAGACCTTTGCGCCCCTGATTGAGTCTCTGTGGGCCACCATGAAGGACGGCGGCTTTTCGCCGGTGCTGCGGGAGCGGCTGCTGCGCTTCAACGGCGGGCTGTTCTCTGAAGCCACGGCGCTGCCGATCAGCGAAGAGCAGTTACTGCTGCTGATCCAGGCCAGCAAGGCTGATTGGCGCGATGTGGAACCAGCCATCTTCGGCACCTTGCTTGAGCGCGCCCTGGACTCCAGAGAACGCCACCACCTGGGGGCTCACTACACCCCCCGCGATTATGTGGAGCGGTTGGTACTGCCGACGGTCATAGAACCGCTGCGGGCTGATTGGGAGGCGGTGCTGGCCGCTGCCGTCAGCCTCTACGCCCAGGAAGACCAGACCGGCGCCATTAGCCTGGTCAAGCAGTATCACCATAAGCTCTGCCACCTGCGGGTGCTGGACCCGGCCTGCGGCAGCGGTAACTTCCTGTATGTCACCTTTGAACATTTAAAACGGCTGGAGGGCGAGGTGCTGAACGCCCTGGAAGGCTTCGGCGAGCAGCAGGCCGCGCTGGAACTGGCCAGTATGACCGTAGACCCACACCAGTTACTGGGTCTGGAGATCAACCCGCGCGCCGCCGCCATCACCGATATGGTGTTGTGGATCGGCTACCTTCAATGGCACTTCCGCACCCGTGGCGAGGTACAGCCGCCTGAGCCGGTCATCAAGAAATTCAGCAACGTCGAGTGTCGGGACGCTGTGCTGGCCTACGATGGCACTGAGCCGGTACTGGATGACGCCGGGCAGCCGGTTACCCGCTGGGACGGCATCACCACCAAGACCCACCCGGTCACCGGCGAGCAGGTGCCGGACGAGACCGCCCAGATGCCGCTGCTGCGCTATCTGAATCCTAAACCAGCCACCTGGCCGGAGGCTGATTTTGTGGTGGGTAACCCGCCGTTTATTGGTGCTGCCACCATGCGCCGCGCCTTGGGCGATGGGTATGTGGAGGCGCTACGCAAGGCCTGGAAAGAGGTGCCGGATTCGGCAGATTTTGTGATGTACTGGTGGCAGCAGGCTGCCGAGCTGACCCGCACGGGTAAGCTGCGCCGCTTCGGTTTTATCACCACCAACAGCATCAAGCAGACCTTTAACCGCCGGGTGATTGAGCAGCATCTGGCAGCTAAACCAGCCCTGTCGTTAGCCTTTGCCATCCCTGACCACCCCTGGGTCGATTCGGCCGACGGCGCTGCCGTGCGGATCGCCATGACCGTTGGCAGGCCAGCCAGGGAAGGTGCCAAAGGCAGACTGGCCACGGTTACGGCCGAGCAAGCGGGCAACGGCGAGGGGCTGACGGTGGAGCTGACAGCCCAGCAGGGGCTGCTGCACGCCGACCTGACCGCCGGGGCCAACGTATCAGGGGCTGGACCACTGCGTGCCAACTCAATAGTCAGTCAACGTGGTTTTGAGTTGGGTGGCAGTGGGTTCATCGTTACACCCACAGAAGCCGAGGTGCTGGGCCTGAGGCGCATCTCAGGCCTGGAGCAGTATATCCGACCCTATCGCAACGGTCGTGACCTGACCGACAAGCCCCGTGGGGCCTTGGTGATTGACCTGTTTGGCCTGACCGTTGATGAGGTGCGCAACCGTTACCCAGAGGTCTATCAGTGGCTGATGGAGCGGGTCAAACCGGAACGCGACCATAATAGAGATGAGACGTTACGCAAGAACTGGTGGCTTCACAGGCGATTGCGTGAAGACCTTCGCAAAGCACTTTATGGCCTGCCGCGCTACATCGCCACCGTTGAGACCGCCAAACACCGGACATTCCAGTTTCTGGATGCCACCATTCTGCCGGACAACAAGCTGGTTTCCATTGCCAGCGACGATGCCTTTGTGCTGGGTGTACTCTCCAGCCGTCTGCATGGGGCCTGGGCACTGGCAGCCGGTGGCTGGCTGGGAGTTGGTAACGATCCCGTTTATGTCAAAACCCGCTGCTTTGAGGCATTCCCCTTTCCTGACGCCACCGACGAACAAAGGCAGACCATCCGCACCATTGCCGAGCAGTTGGACAGCCACCGCAAGCGCCAGCAGGCCCTGCATCCTGACCTGACCCTGACCGGCATCTATAACGTGCTGGAGAAGCTGCGGTCCCCCCTCCCCAGCCCTCCCCCGCTGGTTGAGGGAGTAAAAAAGCCTCCCCCCAGCGGGGGGAGGTTGGAGGGGGGGGCCTTGACTCCCAAAGAAAAGACCATCCATGAACAAGGTCTGGTGTCGGTGCTGCGGCAACTGCATGATGAGCTGGACGCTGCCGTGGCCGCTGCATACGGTTGGCCGGTTGATCTGCCGGAAGTCGAAGTATTGGAGCGGCTGGTGACGTTAAACGCCCAGCGAGCCAGAGAAGAGGCCCAGGGGTTGGTGCGCTGGCTAAGGCCGGATTACCAGCAGCCAACCGCCGCTCAGCAGCCGGGCCAGCAGACCGGCCTGGAGCTTGACGACGAGCCTGCCGCGCCGGTGGCTGCGCCCAAGGACAAGGGACCCTGGCCCAAGTCCCTGCCGGAGCAGGTGGCCGTTGTCCGCGCCGCCCTGACCGCCGCCGGTGGCCCGGTTACGGCCGAGACCATCGCCCGTAGCTTCCTGCGTGCCCGTACCGCCACCGTGGCCGAGCTGCTGGCCACCCTGGCCGCCATTGGTCAGGCCCGTGAGGTGGAACCGGGCAGCTACACGGTTTAACAGGCTGAAATGCCAACGTGACGCTAACTGTCACACTTATAGGGTATACTATGGTTCATCTGAACAGGAGAGGTGAAGCCATGTCGTTTTTAAAATTTTTAGGTTTGGTTCTTGGGGGGATGTTTACCGGAGTATCGATTGCACAACCTTGACCTGAGTCAATGAATAAGCACTGCAGTCATGACATTATCATAAAACCGTTACGAATCGATTCGGCAGATAATTGGAACAATGCTGTAAAAGCTGACAAAGGAGATACACATGTCGGTGCTGATAACCGCGCTCAAGCGCGAACATGAAACCCTGAAGAGTCAGGTGGCGACCATCAAAGAGGCCGGTATGGTTTCTAAGGAGGGTTTTGCCGAGTTACAGCGTCTACGTACCAACTTAAAAGCCCACCTCCAGCATGAAGATCGCGACCTGTATCCACGCCTTGCGGAGGCGGCTCACGATGACAAAAATCTGAGGATTCTGCTGGAGCGCTTCCAGAGCGAGATGCAGGCGATCGCCGCCGATGCGGAACGTTTTTTTGAGCGCTACCCGACGCCGGTACAGAGCGTAGATTTTGCCCGGGATATCGGCAGGATTTTCTCGCTGCTGAGCAACCGGATCATCACTGAGGAATCGGTCCTCTATCCCCGGATGGTGGAGCTGGATCGTGTCTACTTCGATTAGCACACTCCCTACCCTCCGGCGTGCATGATCCTGTCCATGGCGGCATTGACCAGAAACCTGCTGCGGGTCTCTCCCCTGGCTGACGCATAACGGTCGATCCGGCTCAGTATCCTTCTGGGCATACTGATATTGACCCGTTCGGCAGTATCGTCAAGCAACGACCCGTCAACTTCCACCACAGCCCAGATCCATCCTGCATATTCCGGGCTTTTGACATGCTCCGTCACCGGCTGCGGCTGGGGTACCGTACCGCCATCGTCAAGCACGGTCTCGATCCAGAGCGCAATGGCTTCCTTACTGTTCTCTATCGCCTCATCCAGGGTATCACCGGCAGAAAAGCAGCCGGGCAGATCAGGCACCACCACGCCAAAGGCGGTTGCCTCGCTGCCCGGTTCTATGGCTATCGGATATTTCATGGCCTCCTCCTTTTACAGCCCAGCCTGCTTTAGCAACGCACGCACAATGCCGATTCCCATATCCTTCTTGGGGTGCGGGACACTGAGATGCCCAGGTTTGTGCGGATGCACAAAGACATGGTGCGAGCCCTTTACACTGCGAAGGGTCCACCCGTTTGCCTCAAGTTGCTTGATCAGTTCACGACTGTTCATGGTGTGTAGTATACACAAATCGAAGGCTGTTACAACAATAGATACACATCATACACAAAGCCTTTAAGTCAGTCTCAACAGCTGAAGCCATTGCCTTCTGTCTGCTTACCGCCCCTTTTTGATGCCCCGCACCTTCTCCCCTAGCTCATCAAACAGCGTATAAAAGATCGGCACGTAGATCAGGGTCAGGAAGGTGGAGACCAGCAGGCCGCCAATGGCCACCACTGCCAGCGGCGAGAGCCGCTCCAGGCCGATGGCCCGTTCCAGTGCGATCGGCAGCATCCCCACCGCTGTGCCCAGGGCCGTAATCAGGATCGGCCGGGTACGAACCTGCACACTCTGCCGCAGCGCCTCCCGCAGCGGCACCCCCTGGCTGCGGGCCACCTCGATAAAGTCAATCAGCAGGATCGAGTTCTTGACCACGATCCCGGCCAGCAGGATCAGCCCCATAAAGGCACCCATGGACTGGTGCTTGCCGGTGGCCAAGAGCGACCAGATGGCGCCGATCAGGGCCAGCGGTATGGCGGTCATGATGGTAAACGGGTGCAGGAAGGAGTTGAAGGCCGGCACCAGCGAGAAGTAGAGCAGGATCATGGCAATGGTCAGGGCGGCCATCAGGGCGCTGAACGATTCGGCGGCCTGCTTTGATTCCCCTTCCTGGGTCATGCTGTAGCCCGGCGGCAGGCTGAACCCCTGCAGGGCGACCTTGACGTTGTCCATGATGTGGGAAACCGACGCGGTCTCGCGGTAACCCAGCAGGTTGATGCTATTCTGCAGCCCCTGGCGGGTCAGCAGGCCCGGCGCATCGACGGTATTGAACCTGCCCAGGCTGGCAAGCGGCACCTCCCCCAGCGGGGTGTGCAGCAGCAGCTGTTCCAGCTTTTCCGGCCGGTTGCGCGCCTCGGCTGCCAGCCGTACCCGCACCGGCAGGCCGTCTTCCCCCGGCAGCCGGTAGAGTGACGAGACGCCTCCCTGCAGTAGGGTCTGCACCTGATTGGCCGCCTCTTTGGGGGAGATACCGTACAGGGCGCAGCGCTGCGGATCAGCGGTGAAGCGCAGCTCACGCTTGTCATCCTGCCAGGTCAGCGAGACCGAAGCCAGCCCCTGCACCTGCTGCATCCGCTGCTGCAGCTCTTTGCCCAGCCCGGCCAGTACCAGCGGGTCCGGTCCGGTCAGCTGCAAATCTACGGTGGCGCGGATGGTGGAGAGCGGGGTGGCGCCGTATTCATAGACATCAACATACTTGAGCCCCGGCAGCCGGGCAAAACCTGCCCGCAGCTCCCGCTCAATCTCCCAGATGGTGCGGCTGCGGTGGAAACGGTCCACCAGCATCACGGTGATGGCGCCCCCCTGCGGATTCTTTGCGCCGCCAAAGGAGACCACCGACGGCTCTGAACCCAGGGTGGAGCTGACCGCAACCACCCCGCTCTGCTGCCGGATCACCCCCTCCATGGCGGAGAGCAGCTGTCGGCTCCGGGACAGAGAACTGTTGGCATCGGCCTCAAAGCTGATCTTGATGATGCCGGTATCCATGGGGGGCATCACATCCTGCCCCACCAGCGGCTTGATCAGCCGACCGGTCACCAGCAGCAGCACCGCAGCCACTGCCAGAAAGATCAGCCGCCTGTTCAGGGCCAGATCCAGCAGATTACTGAAAAAACCACTGATGCCGTCACTGATCCGGTTGCCCCAGCGCCCCACCACTGCCTCCAGCCGGTTGGGGGTGTGGTCGGCCTTGAGGATGTACGGCGCCAGGATCGGGATGACCGTGACCGAGACGATGTAGGAGGCCACCAGGGCGATGCAGAGGGAGAGCGACAGGGGGCGCAGCACGGTCTGGACGTAACCGCCGATAAAGATGATCGGCAGCAGTACCACCACCGTGGAGAAGGTACCAGACATGATCGCCAGCATCACCTCCTGGGTGCCGCCCGCCACCAGGTCACGGATCGGCTTGCCCGATTCCCGGTAGTGACGCTCAATGTTCTCGATCACCACAATACTGTCATCGGTCAGCATCCCCACCGCCAGGATCACGCCGGTCAGGGTGATCATGTGGAACTCAAAGCCGAAGACCCACATGCAGGCAAAGGTCAGCAGATAGCTGAACGGGATCGAGATCCCCACCAGCAGCATGGTGCGCAGGTTGCCCAGAAACAGGAAGATCACCAGCACGGTGATGATAATGGCATCCCGCAGCGCCTCCAGCATGTTGTCCACGCTGCGCTCCACCAGGTCTTGCTGGCTGTAGCTGGTCTCAAAGCGGATACCGGGGTAGGCGGCTTTCAGCCGGGGCAGCTGATGCTCCACCGCCCTGATGGTGTCCAGGGTATGGCCGGACAGCCCCCGCAGGATGTTGAGGCCGATCGCCTCCCGACCATTGCCGTGGTAGGCCGACTGGGGCTCCTGCACCCCCTGGGTTACCCCGGCGACATCACGCAGATAGACCAGCCCCCCTGCCTTGCGGGCCACCACCAGCTCCAGCAGCTGATCCGGCCGCTGCACGGCGCCATCGGTCTTGACCAGGTACTGCCCTTCCTGACGGATCACCATCCCCTGGGGAATGTTCTGATTCTGGGCCGCCAGCGCCCCCAGCACCTCGGCAATGGCGATGCCGGAACGGTTGAGCCGTTCCGGGTCAATGGTGACCGCCAGTTCTGCCTGATGGGCGCCAAACAGCTCAACATTGGCGATCTGCGGGTCACGCAGCAGTTCCTCTTTGATCCGGTTATCTGCCAGATGCCGGATCTGGGCCAGGGTCATGGCGGAATTGTCGGCCGGCGACAGGGCCAGGGTCAGCACCGGCTGGGTGGCCTGGCTGATCTTGAACAGCTGGGGCGGTCGTGCCTCACGGGGCAACCGTGATGCCACCTTGCCCAGGGCGTTGGCCACATCGGTTGCTGCCGCATCCAGCCCCTTGGCATACTCGAACTCGGCGCTGACCATGGAGACTTCATCCTTGGTGGTACTGGTGACCTTACGCACCAGATCCAGGGTGGCCAGCTCCTTTTCTATGATCCGGCTGACATCGCTTTCCAGATCAGCGGCCGCGCCGCCCGGCATCACCGTTACCACCGTGATCTGGGGCCGCTCCGAATCAGGAAACAGGTTGAACGGCATCTTGAAGTAGCCGATCACCCCCATGGCCGACAGCAGCAGCACTGCTGCCAGCACCAGATGGGGGCGGGCCAGTATCCGCTCCATCATGGTCATGGCCGGGCTCCCTGCAGGGTAACCGGCATCCCGTCAGCCAGCAACCGCAGCCGGCTTTCCTGGCCCACTGCCACCTGCTCGCCGTTTGTCAGCACGCCACTGACCGCAGCAACACCGTTGCTGACCCCCAGCAACCGGATGCTGCGCACCTGTACCTGACCACCCTTGATCACCCGCAGCTCGGTTGCTGTACCGTTACGCACCAGGGCCTGCTCCGGCACCAGCATCCCCTGCACCTTGGCAGCGGCCAGCTCCACCGTCAGGGAGGCGCCGCTGGGCAGGTCAAAGGGCGGTCTGGCCAGACTGATCTCCAGACCGGCCTGCAGGGTGGCCCCCAGGGCAGGATAGATGCGGGAAACTGTTGCGGTCAGACTGCGACCGTCCGGGTGGCGCAGGTAGGCCCGACTGCCGCTCCGCAGACCGGCCAGATCCTCCTGGGGCACCTGCAGCACTACTTTGCAGGCCCCCTGCTGTTCAATGGTCAGGATCGGCTTGCCCGGCACTGCCAGGTCCCCCGGCTCCATCAGCCGCCGGGTCACCACGCCGCTGAACGGCACCCGCACCTGACCGTACCCGGCCTGGGTTCTGGCTGCAGCGGTCTGCATCCCGATCCCCCTGATCCCCTCCTCAGTGACCTGCACCGTGGCACGGGCGCTGTCCAGGGCTGTGCGGGAGCGATCCAGCGCCTCCTGTGAAATGGCACCGGCGCTGAACAGTTTCTCATCACGGCCGTAGACCGCCTGCTGGGTCTCCAGGGCGCTGCGGGCCGCTGCCAGACGCTGTTGTGCCGCCAATCCTTCGGACTGAACCGCCTGGGTCCGCTCCCGCAGTTCACGATTATCCAGGGTGACCACCACCTCACCGGCCCGGACCTGATCCCCTTCCCGCTTGGTGATGCCAATGATATGGCCGGTGATCCTGGCGGCCAGATCAGTCCTGGTCTGCGCCTCCAGCCTGCCCAGATACCGGCGGGTCACCTCAAGCTCACCCTGCTGTACCGGCTGCACCTGCACCACCGGCGCTATTGCTGCAGGCCGCGCCAGGTTGGCCAGACCACGCTTCTTCTTGAGCACCAGCAGCACTGCCACAACCAGCAGCAGCACCACCATTCCGATCACTACGTTTCGTTTCATTGCAGATATACCTCCATATCGCCACTGGCCTTGTACCAGTTCAGTACGGCCACGGTCTGATCAAACAGGGCCTGGGTGTGGTTTGCCACGGCCTGGGCCTCGGCTGACTGGGTCAGCAGCAGGTCGGCCATGGTACCGGCCCCCTGGTTGAATTTTTCCTGTTCAATCCGGAACGACTCGGCGGCCTGCGCCACCGCCAGCCTGGTTGCTGCAATCCGCTTGCGGGTTTCAGCAATGGATGAAGAGGCCTGCAGCAGCTCCAGCCTGATCTGCTGCTCAACCGAACGCAGTTTCTGTTCGGCACGCTGCTTTTGCAGCCGCTCCCGCGCAAGCTCGGCATAACTGCTGCGGTCAAACAGCGGCAGGCTTAACCCCCCGCCCACGTACCAGATACCGTCACTGAAATGGGGGTTAAACCCCAGCTGCTGCTGGTAGCCTGCGGTTGCCTGCAGGGTGGGTAACAGCTTGCCCAACGCCAGCCTGCTGCTTGCGTCGGCATCGGCCACCCCTTTGGTGTACAGCTGAAATTTAGATTTGCTTTTGGCAAGGGTCAGACCGGCCTCAAAATCAGGCTGCAGTTCATGGGGCAGCAGCCGGTCAGCCAGCTGCAGCGGCGGATCTGTGGGACCAACTGCCTCCCCCATCAGGCTGCGCAGCGCACTGCCGGCGTTCTTCAGACCTTCCTGCAGGGCCAGCAGCCGCTGTTCCTCATTGGCCTGCTGCACCTCCACCTTCAAAAGATCCACCCGGGCGATCCGGCCCAGCTCATACTTCAGCCGGGCATCGTTTCGCTGCCGGTTCAGGGCATCCAGTGCCGCCTGAGAGGCAGTCACCAGGGTCTGCAGCTGCAGGCACTTGGCATAGGTAGCCACCGTATTGGCGATCAGTTCATTGCGGGTGATGACAGTGCTGTCCTGCTGCATGCCATGACGCAGTTCAGCCAGCCGGACAGCGGCCTGCACCTGGCCCCCCTGGTACAACGGCAGGGTCAGTACCGGCCCCAGAAAGGCGTAGCTGTCACTGAAGCGAGGCGGAACCGTGGCGCTCTGGGCCGGGATAAAGGCGGTGGACTCTGAGCGTTGGGTAATGCTGGCCTCAAGGGTGAGGCGGGGCAGATGGCGTCCCCGGGCTGCCGTGATTCCCTGCTTGGCCACCGCTGTTGCAGTGCGTGATTCAGCCAGCACCGGGTTGTGGTCCACGGTTTGCCTGACCGCCTGCTGCAGGCTGAGCGACCCGGCCTGGGCTACAAGTGGTAGTAGCAGCAACAAAGCTGTCATAACGTGTCGATAGTGCACCATAGTGTAAGTTCTCCCGATCGTGTGAATAATCATTCACATTCAGAGCAAAAAAATTTTACCGCTCCAGCAGCTTCCGAAAGTTGGCCCACAACTGCGCCACTTCATCGGTCAGCCTGCCTTCGGCCTGGTTGCCGATCCAGCGCAGCACACAGAACTGAATCATACCCATAATAGTGACAGCGGTCTCCCGTGGGCCGATACCGTCCCGCACCGTCCCTTCAGCAACTGCCGCCTCAAGCAGCCCGGCCAGAGTGGCCTGAAAGCCCTCGATCCGGCTGTTCATGATCTGGGCGATCTTACCGCCGGTGGCAATACCGCCGTCAGAGAACAGCAACCGGGGGATACCGGGGTTTTTGGCGATCATCTCGCTATGGGCCAGAATCACCTTTTCCAGCTTGTCCAGCGGCTTGCCGCTGGAACCTGGCAACTGGGCCGCCCGGCTGGTGACCTGACTGCCGATAAACTCCACCACAGCCTTGACCACCTCCTGCTTGTTGCGGAAGTGGCGGTAGATGTTGGCCTCACACATGCCGGCGGTCAATGCCACCTCATGGATAGTCAATCCACTGGCCCCCAGCCTGCCGATCACCCCCAGGGCAGCCTGCACGATCTCTGCCTGTCTCACCTGTGTTGCCTTTTTTTCGAGCACATTTTGTGATTTCATATTCACATAATGATAGCTAGTCAGCTGACTTGTCAACGAATATTTTATGCACTTTAATCATGTGAACATTCATTTACCAAATAAAGATTCGACATTTGACTTTTTGCGGAAATGCTGAATAGTTAGGCACGAGATTATATTTTTAGCACTATTTGACATCGGTCAAATAACCTGAACAGCAGTTCACGTATACCAAGCTACCAACGGATACTGTGGCACCTGTTCTATTCATCCGGCAACCACGCCATAATCTGCAGTTTCACAACAAAATCACTAGAGAAGGGGGGTGAAGGGATGGGATCTTTTTTCAGCGGTAAGTGGCTTAAAATTATCGTTATCGGCGGGATCGGCGCTTTACTGATCGGTCTGTTCGTGATGTTGGGACCGCCAAAACTGCTGGCCAAGACCGAGTCGGTCGATTTCTGTGCCAGCTGTCATGTGATGGAGGCCCAGCACACCGCCTTCATGCACAACGGTGCCCACCGGCGCCTGAAATGTGTCGATTGCCACCTGCCCAACAACAACGTGGCATCCCACTACATCTGGAAATCCATTGACGGCATGAAAGACGTGCTGGTGTTCAACTTCGGCAAGATTGCCGACCCGATCAAGATTTCCGATCACGGCGCCAAGGTACTGAAGGCCAATTGCGTCCGCTGCCATGAAACCCTGGTATCCCAGATGGACACCTCCCGCAACTGCTGGAGCTGCCACCGCAGGGTTACCCACACCGGAACCGGTGCTATCGCCGTAAACCCGATTTAACACACATCACCCTGGAGGATTGCAATGAGAATGAAACTGTTGGTAACCCTGCTGGCAGCCGCCCTGTGCGGGGCTGCGATCACCGCCTGTTCACCCCCCAAGGCGGAGAAAACCAAACTGGTCGAGATTCCGGACGGCACCATTGACCCGGCGGTCTGGGGCAAGAACTTCCCTGAACAGTACGAGACCTGGAAGGCCACGGCCCAACCCACCCCCGAAGGCAAGAGCAAGTACAAGAAGGGCAACGACGGCGGCAAGGTCTATGACAAGCTGTCCGAGTA
>CAZYMK010000067.1:0-3136 GCA_964648885.1 uncultured Geobacter sp.
CGAGAGACAAAGACCTTGCTCATTTCTGCATCACGGTAGGAAGAGGTCATCACCGCCAAATTCAAGTCCAGAATCTTGTCGACCGATTCCCGGTACATCCGGCGCTGCTCCCTGTCAGGAAAGATGTCGTGGATCATATGCTGAATAGCGTGCCGTACCTGGCTCATGGCGGCGTTAACGTAATGTACCGGCAACCCCACCCGCACATGGGCCTGCCCGATCCGCTTCAGTGTGCGCAGGTACTCCTCTTCGTATTCACCCTGAAACAGGGTACGAAACCACTGGCGATGAAACGCCTCAAGCCGGTCTTTGCTGGAGTGGCGTGTCACGATCCGCTCAGTCTCGGGATGCTCGTACAGGTACGCCATGAACGTATCGGCCAGACTGTTGAGATACTCGTCGGCAATCGGCAGCAGATTGTGCAGATTCTCAGCATCATCAACAGTAAAGTGGTACTGTTCCTTCAGCTTTGCCATGTTCTCCATGCTGCGTCTCCTTCTTCCTGTACCGTTCTCAGGCTATACCGTAGCGCCAGGCCGCTGCGCAGCTCCCTTCACTGGAAACCATGCAGGCCCCCACCGGCGCTTCCGGTGTGCAGTCCATCCCGAACAGGGGGCAGTCTGCCGGTGTTATCCTGCCGGTCAGCACCTCACCGCAGCGACATCCTGCAGGTTCCAGCGGCTCCGGCACGGCAACCGGCAGCATCTTTGCTGCATCAAAGCAGGCATAACGCTGCTTGATCAACAGGCCACTGCCGACAATCAGTCCCAAGCCTCGCCAGACCGCATCACACGGCTCAAAGACCTGCCCCATCAGCTGTTGTGCTGCCTGGTTGCCTGCCGGTAAAACGGCCCGACGGTACTGATTCTCAACCCTGGCCTCACCCCGCAGATGCTGGCAAAGCAGCCACAGCACCCCCTGCAGGATGTCGGCCGGTTCAAATCCGGTTACCACGCACGGGATACCGTACTGTTCAGCCAGAGGCCGGTAGGCATCAGCCCCGGTCACCGTACTGACATGGGCGGGACAAAGATAGCCCCTGATCTTCAGGTCGGGATCGGCGGAAAGAGCCTGCATCGGCCCCGGCATGGTCTTGTGGGAAGTCAGCACAAAAAAATTGGTCAGGCCCAGCTGTTGAGCCTTGAGAATGGCAGCCGCCACCGTAGGGGTCGTGGTCTCAAACCCCACCCCCAGAAAGATCACCCTTTTATTCGGCAGCCCGGCTGCAAGTGCAACCGCATCCAATGCCGAATAAACCACCCGGACATCTGCTCCCCGTGCCCGCTCAACCATCAGTGACGAGCAGGAACCAGGCACACGCAGCAGATCGCCGAAGGTGGTGATAATCATGTCAGGCTCTGCAGCCAGTGCCAGGGCATGATCAATAAAAGCAACCGGTGTTACGCAGACCGGGCAGCCGGGCCCGGAGACCAGCTGCACCTGCGGTGGCAGCAGACTCTTGATCCCGAAGCGGGCAATGGCCATAGTGTGGGTACCGCAGACCTCCATAAAGCGGAGCGGATCCCCAAGCACTGAAGCCTCCCGCCTGATCGCGGCCACCAGCCCCTGCACCAGCTCACGGTCGCGGTATTCATCCTGAAAGTTCATGCCATATCCTGCGGATCAAACAGCTCACGCATCAGCTGCAGGGTTTCCCGGGCCTCTTCAGGATCAATCCGCGCAATGGCAAAACCGGCATGGACAATCACGTAGTCCCCCACTGCCACCGGCTCTCCCAGCATCATCAGACTGGCCTCCCGCTGCACCCCGTCAATCTCCGCCGTCACCATGTCATCATGCAGGCTAACCACCTGCATCGGCACACCAAGACACATATCGTTTATCCTCTCTGCCCGACATGGGCAGCAACAGCCGCCTGCCCCAGGGCTATACCGCCATCATTGGGTGGCGCCAGCCGGTGGCTGTAGACCTCAAAACCACCGGCGGTCAGGGAAGTATACACCAACTCGGTCAAAAGGCGATTCTGAAACACACCGCCGGACAGCACCACCCGATGTAGGCCGGTGATCTCTCTGATCCGCCCGACAGTCGCACCCACGGCAGCGGCAAGGACACTATGGAATCCCAAGGCCCGCTCTGCCGGAGTACCGTCACCGTCCCAAAGGCCCAACAGCAGGGCTGCAGCGTCAAGCTGCAGCATACCGTTATCACTGGCCTGAACCGTCACCTCCGGCAGGGTTGCGGCCCTGGAAGCGGTCTCCGCCAACGCCTCAAGGGCCATGCCGGCCTGACCATCAAAATGATTGCAGGAAGCCGCTCCGGTCAACAGGGCAGCCGCATCAAACATCCTGCCGACGCTGGAGGTCAGCGGGCTGTTGATCCCCCGCTGCAGCATGGCTGTCAGCAGCTCCTGTTCAGCCGCAGCAAGCTGCGGCAGCACCGGCAGGTTCCAGATCTGCTCCCCCAGCCGGTCATACAGCCAGGCCAGCACCATCCGCCAGGGCTCCCGGGCGGCACGGTCGCCGCCCAACAGACGCACCTGCCGCAGATGCCCCATCCGCTGCACCTCCTGATAACCTCCTGCCAGGAACTCACCGCCCCAAACTGTACCGTCATCCCCAAGGCCGGTACCGTCAAAGATCACGCCGATCACCTCTCCGGCCAGCCCGTTTTCAGCCATACAGGCTGCCAGATGGGCGTGATGATGCTGCACCCGCACCAGCGGCAGCCCTGTCTCTTCCGCAAAACGGGTGGAGAGATAGTCGGGATGCTGATCGCAGGCCACCAGCTTCGGCTCGATCTCCATGATCTGTGCAAGGTGGACGATGGTCTGCTGAAAAGTGCTGAAGGTTGCCTCATTCTGCAGATCACCGATATGCTGACTGAGAAAGGCCTGATTGCCCCGGGTGAGGCAGATCGTGTTCTTCAGCTCCGCACCAACGGCCAGGACGGAACCGGCATCGAACGGTAACGGCACCGGACGGGGCACATAACCACGGGAACGGCGATAGAAAAGCGGCTTGCCTTCAAAAACCCGCACCACCGAGTCGTCAGTGCGGACCTGGATCGGCCGGTTATGGCTCAGAATCGCATCGGCAATGCCGCACAACTTCTGTTCTGCCTCTTCATCATCGGCAATCATCGGCTCATCAGAGGCATTGGCGCTGGTCATGAC
>CAZYMK010000067.1:3236-7525 GCA_964648885.1 uncultured Geobacter sp.
TGATGCAACGGCGTATAGGCCAGCATCAGCCCGATCCAGCGACTACCCGGTGCCACCAGCCGGGATATTCCGGGGACATGACCCGAATCAGCCGTTCGATTCGGTATCATGTCCCTGGAATAACAACTACGGACAATCACAATCGGCGCCTCAGGCCCGGCCAACAGTCGTTCCTCAAGCTCAGTCAGACAGGCCAACTGCCGCGCCACGGCCAGATCCGGCACCATCACCGCAAACGGCTTTTCATCCCGCTTTTTCCGTTCACGCAATCGGGCCACAGCCTCGTCATTACTGGCATCAACAGCCAGGTGATAGCCACCCAGCCCCTTCACTGCCACGATCAAGCCCTGATGCAGCAACGTAATCGCATGCAGCAACGCAGCATCCCCCTGCCGGGGGCTCTGGATCAGCTCCTCCCCCCAGCGGGGGGAGGCCGGGAGGGGGGAGTACCTGGAGAGTGTCAGCTGAGGACCACAGTCACGGCAGGCGATCGGCTGGGCATGGAAACGCCGATCCAGCGGATTACGGTACTCGGTTTCACAGGCCGGGCAGAGGGGAAAAGCGGCCATGGTGGTCAGGGGACGGTCATAGGGGATACCGGTTACAATAGTCCAGCGGGGACCGCAGTTGGTACAGGTGATAAAGGGATGGCGGTAGCGGCGGCCAGCAGGATCAGCCAGCTCCCGCAGGCAGTCGGCACAGGTGGCACTATCAGGGGCTATCTGTGCCTCAACCCTGCCATCGCTGCTGGGAAGAATCACAAAGCCGGTCTCATTATCACTGGCCGGGAGATCACAGGTTTCAAGTGAGCTGATGGCTGCCAGCGGCGGCAGCTCTGCCTGCAGGCGGTGACGAAAACTGGCAAGCTGTTCCGCCCTGCCCTGCAGTTCCAGCTCAACCCCGGCTGGCGTATTACGCACCCAGCCGGAAAGATTCAGCTCAGTCGCCAGCCGAAAGACAAAGGGGCGGAAGCCAACCCCCTGCACAATACCGGTAATGGTGAACTGTTGGCGGCTCATACCTCAGTCATTCTTCTGGTATCGCTTATCAGCTCCTGGCTGGTAAGAGTACGAGCCAGCAGAGCCACCGTATGTTGCATAGCCGTCAGCTTTTCTGACTGTTCCCGGAAGCGCTGCTCGTTGAGGGTGAAGCCTTTAACAATGTGATCTTTTAAAACGCTAGTGGCCCAGATACGGAAACGGGTGCCTTGTTTCGAGTTTACCCGATATCCGACAGAAACAATGGCGTCAAAATTATAGAATTGTGTCTGATAATCTTTACCATCAACAGCAGTATATGCAAATTTTGCACGAACTGAAGCTTCGTCTAACTCCCCATCCTTAAAGACGTTGCGCAAATGCTTGGTAATAACTGAACGCTCCCTGCCAAAAAGTTCTCCCATTTGATCCTGAGTGAGCCAGACAGTTTCCTGTTCAAGGCGCACATCAAGCGAGGTCGCTCCATCCGGGGTCTGGTACAAAACAACTTTATTATCAGTCGTAGTCATGGTCTCTTCTCACGGGGAACTATTACCAACCAGCTTTACTACAACAACTGCCGATAATCACAATGAAGAGCCTCGGCCAGCTTCTTGGCCCGTTCTTTGCCGATGCTCCGTTTACCGTTTTCCATTTCGCTTATGTGGTGTTGGGGAATGCCGGTTAGTTCGGCAAGCTGCTTCTGGGTCAGTTCCTCACGGGTTCGGTAGGCCCGCAATGCGACTTGCGTCTCTTTGCCGACATATTCCGGGAATACCTCGGCAACCGAATAGGTACGTTCCTCTTCTGATTCAATGGCTTCCGCATAACGCTTGATAAGTGGAACGTTGTGACGGCGAACCGTTAACTGCAATGTTATCATATCGTTAGTAGGGTGCTTTTTCGTGTGTACCTGCATAGGTAACCTCCACAAACCTGATCCTGCCTTTATTTTCCCGCCAGACCGCTAAAACGTTGGCTGCCCTTTCTTGATATGGCAATGATGCTCGCCATCCGACAGCTTTGAGTAATTGGGCCAATCACCTCGAACTGGACCGGTTGCCTGAATATCCCGGACAGCTAAACATAACCTCCCTGACACGCATAGGAAGCTTGTCTTTCTATTTACGCGCCTTGTTCGTAAACTCTACCGTCCAATCCATGTCGTTTATATCCCCTTCTTGGGTATATCGTCAACAACTACAATGCAGACAACAACCCTATCTCCCCAACTCCTTTTCCAGCCAGCCATACCAGGCGTCCAGCCCCTGGCCGGTGGTGGCGGACAGCTCCAGGATCTGCAGATGGTGGCTGACCTGACCCGCGTACTCCCTGCATTGCGCCACGTCAAAGGAGAGGTGTGGCAGCAGGTCCACCTTGTTCAGCAGCATAAGCCCGGAGTTATGGAACATCTGGGGATATTTCAGCGGCTTGTCTTCCCCTTCGGTGACCGACAGCACCACCACCTTGTGGGCCTCTCCCAGGTCAAAGGCGGCCGGGCAGACCAGGTTGCCGACGTTTTCAATGAACAGGATATCCAGATGGTCCAGATCGAACGCCTCGGTGGCATGCATAATCATGTGGGCATCCAGGTGGCAGCCGGAGCCGGTGTTGATCTGCTTGACCGGTACGCCGGTGGCTGCGATCCGGCGGGCATCGTTATCGGTCTGCTGATCTCCTTCGATCACCGCGCAGCGATATTTTCCGGACAGGTCACGCAGGGTGCGCTCCAGCAGGGTGGTCTTTCCTGAGCCGGGGGAGGAGACCAGGTTCAACACCAGTATCCCTTTTTCCCTGAACAGGGCGCGGTTAAAGGAGGCCAGCCGGTTGTTCTTGGCCAGCACATCTTCTTCTATGCTGATTTTTTTGGAGCGAGCCGGTTCTTCATGAGTGTGGTCATGGGGATGGCTGTCGTCATGCAGGTGATTATGGTGGTGGTGATGGTCGCCCTGCTCATGGGTATGCTGGTGCTGATGCGGGTGGCTGTGGGTCTGATCACCGTGACGGTGTGCGTGTTCATGGGTATGGTCGTGGTCGTGATGATGGCCCGATGTGGGGCTGCAGCCGCAAGTGGTGCACATAGGATTGCTCCTTAAAATGGATTTGATTTTGCGTAACCGTGAAAATAATCATACACTGCCCGACGCAGCTTGACCATACCACACCAGCAGCAGGGTCTATGTTTCAGTTTCTTGGCATCGGCATTCTTCTTGGCCTCTCAGCCGGTATTGCACCGGGACCGCTGCTGATGCTGGTCATTTCAGAAACCCTCCGGCAGGGTACCAGGGCTGGCATTACGGTGGCACTGGCACCAATAATCACTGACCTGCCAATCATTGCAGCAAGCCTGTTGGTGTTGACCAATCTGGCTGGTTACATCCCGGTGCTGGGAGTTGTCTCGCTGTTAGGCAGCCTGTTTCTGTGTTACACCGGCTACCAGACCCTGCGGGTACCCCCGGTTGAGCTGGCGCTGCCAGGCGGTGAAAACCGCTCGCTTGCCAAGGGGATACTGACCAACCTGCTCAGCCCGCATCCCTACCTGTTCTGGATCACGGTCGGCACGCCGCTGGTGTATCGGACACTGGAGCGCGGCCCTGCTGCACTTGCCGCGTTTCTGGGAGGGTTCTATCTCTGTCTGGTCGGCTCGAAGGTTGTCCTTGCCGTTGGTGTGGGCAGATCGCGGACCCTGCTGCACGGCAGGCCCTATCTGTACTGCATGCGCCTGCTCGGTCTGTTGCTGCTGTTGTTTGCCCTGCTGCTGCTGCGTGACGGCATCAGCCTGCTGAGGACTGCCGCGTAATTTCAAGTTTTCGGAGTGTCTGACATGCAGATCACCACAGGCCCCAAGGCCCTTTTCTGGCTGCTGTTGCTGGGCTGCTGCCTGCCGCTGGTCAGCGCACCACTGGCCCTTACTGCCGGTATCGGCTTCGGGATGCTGATCGGCAACCCCTGGCCTTCGGCAACAGCTGCCTGGAGCCGACGACTGCTGCAGGCTTCGGTGGTGGGGCTGGGTTTCGGCATGTATCTGCCGCAGGTGCTGCAGACCGGTCGCGATGCCTTCCTCTACACTGCCGTCAGCATTGCGCTGACCATGCTGGCAGGCTGGCTGCTGGGGCGACTGCTGGCCATACCGGATCGCACCGCCACCCTGATCTCCTTTGGCACCGCCATCTGCGGCGGCAGCGCCATTGCTGCCATGGCGCCGGTGCTCAAGGCAGAACCGGAAGAGACCGGTGTGGCGCTGGCCACTATCTTTACGTTAAATTCCCTGGCCTTGCTGCTGTTTCCGACGCTGGGGCATCTGATGGGGAT
>CAZYMK010000067.1:7535-12841 GCA_964648885.1 uncultured Geobacter sp.
GGATCAGCAGCAGTTCGGTCTCTGGGCAGCCCTGGCAATCCATGACACCAGCAGTGTGGTCGGCGCTACCGCAGCCTACGGTGCCGGTGCACTGGCCATCGGTACCACGGTTAAACTGACCAGGGCGCTCTGGATCATGCCTGCTGCACTGCTGGGCTCCTGGCTCACCAAAAACGAGGGTACCCCAAAGTTTCCGCTGTTCATCATCGGTTTTCTGGTTGCAACAGGCTGCCGGACGGCCCTGCCCAACCTGACGCAGCTCTGGATACCGCTCCACCAGATTGCACGGCAGAGCCTGGTGGTCACCCTGTTTCTGATCGGCAGCGGCCTGACCCACCAGACCCTGGCCAGAACCGGCATCAGGCCGCTGGCCCAGGGAGTACTGCTCTGGATCATTGTTTCAGCGGCCAGCGCCTACGCCATCCTTGCCCACTGGCTGGTCTGACCATCCAATTGATATCATCAGGCTGTGCCACAATCAAACTGCAGGCAGTAGAGCCGGGCATACGCTCCACCCAGGGCTAACAGTTCTTCGTGGCGTCCCTCTTCCACCACCCGGCCCTGACGGATTACCACAATCCGGTCGGCATCCCGCACGGTGGAGAGACGGTGAGCAATCACCAGGGCAGTCCGCCCCTGCAGCAGCCGCTGCACCCCTTCCTGGATCAGCCGCTCACTCTCGCTGTCCACGCTGGCCGTGGCCTCATCCAGTACCAGCAGTTCAGGGTCAAAGGCCACGGCCCGGGCAAAGGAGAGCAGCTGCCGCTCACCCAGCGACAGGTTGCCGCCCCGCTCTGCCAGCCGGGTTTCGTACCCCTGGGGGAGCTGCTCGATAAAGCGGTCAGCCCCCACCACTGCAGCGGCCTGACGTACACGGGCGGCAGCCTGTTCATCCCCCAGACTGATATTGAAAGCGACCGTACCGGCAAAGATGAACGGCTCCTGCGGCACCACCGCCATCCGGCTGCGCAGCTCATGCCAGGGTAGCTGACGGATATCCACCCCGTCCAGCAGTATACAGCCACTATTCAGCTCATACATCCGCCCCAGCAGCCTGGTCACCGTGGTCTTGCCGCCGCCGCTCTCCCCCACCAGGGCCAGCCGCTCCCCCCGCTGCAGGGTCAGATTGAAATCGCTCAGAATCGGCTCATCCGGCCGATAGGCAAACCATACATCTCGAAACGCAATAAAGGGATAATCACCTGCAACGTGCTGTTCTGGTCCCTGGCACTCGGCCCCTGGCCCCTGCTGTTCCTGCCCCTTGCCCCTTGACCCTTGACCCTGCTCTTCCTCCTCATCCAGCAGTGCAAAGATCCGCTCCAGGGCAGCCATGGCCCCCTGCATGATGCCGTACTTGGCGGACAGGTCACGGATCGGACCGAAAAACTTCTCAATGTACTGGATAAAGGCCACCAGGGTTCCGAAGGTCAGCAGCCCCCCCAGCATCTCACCGCTGCCGTACCAGATGATCAGGGCAATGGCAATGGATGAGAGCATTTCCACCACGGCATAGAGCGAGGCATCCCAAAGGATTACGGGGCGATTGGCCTCACGGTGAGCCTCGTTCAGGGCGGTGAATCGGGTCTGCTCATCTGCCTCTCTACCGCAGCTCTGTACCACTGACATGGCACCGATCACCTCGGCCAGGTGGCCGTTCAGCTTGCCCAGACGGGCACGGACCTCGCGGAAGGCCTGGCGCATGTTGCGGCGAAACAACCAGGCCACCAGCAGCAGGGGAGGCAGCACACTGAAGGTAACCAGCGACAGCTCCACATCCATCCAGAGCATGGCAGCGACGATACCGGCCAGCAGCAGAAAATCACCGATCACCGAGATGATACCGGCGTTAAACATCTCCCCCAGCGCCTCAATGTCGCTGGTAACGCGGGTCACCACGCCACCGGCGGCGCTCCGGTCAAACCAGCCTGTCGGCAGCCGCTGCAGACGGGTAAAGAGGGCGGTACGCATATCCGCCATCACCCGCTGCCCCACCAGCTGCAGGCCATACATTTCAGCCCAGGTCAAGGCTGCCTCCAGCAGCAAAAGTCCCAGAAACAGCAGCGCCGGCTGCAGCAACAGCTCCAGCCGGCCCGGTACAATGGCATGATCAATGGCGTATTTCAGCAGCAACGGTTGACTGAGACGGCAGAGGGTGGTCAGCGGCAGCAGCAGCAGGATCCCTCCGACAATATGGCGGTAGGGTTTGAGAAACGGCAGGAACCTGCGCAAAAGCTGCAGATCGTAGACTTTACCGGTTATGGCATCTTCATGCAGCCCGCCGTGGTGCATCGGATCTCCTGAGACTGGTCGGCATCTGTGGTCTGCAGAGAGTGGCAAAGGGACCGGGCAATGTCAACGGCAAAGGTTTTGACAGCATCGGCATCCCCTGCTACAAAAGCGGCACCAAAGGAGACCTTAATGCCTGTCCATACCCTGATTACCGGCGGCGCCCGCAGCGGCAAGAGCCGCCTGGCAGAAACCATGACCGCTGCCTGCGGCACGCGCCTCTGCTACCTGGCCACAGCCCAGTCGCTGGATCTGGAAATGGCCGACCGGATCGAGCGCCACCGCCGTCGTCGGGGCGATAGCTGGGAGACCATCGAGGAGCCGCTGATGATTCCCCAGATCCTGGCCAGAATCGACGGCATCTATGCAGCGATACTGCTGGACTGCGTCACGCTCTGGCTCTCCAACCTGCTGCTTTCCTGTGATGAAAATGACCCGACCGCTGAAGAGCAGGTGCTGGGCCATGTCCACCGGCTTGCCGTTACCCTGCGGGGGATGAGTACCCCGGTGTTTCTGGTTACCAATGAAGTGGGGCAAGGGATTGTGCCGGACAATCCCCTGGCTCGGCTCTACCGTGATCTGGCCGGGCAGGCCAACCAGTTGCTGGCTGCCTGCTGCAACCAGGTGTATGTCACCATCAGCGGCATCCCACTCAAACTCAAATAGTCACCATTCTCCCGATAACATGAGGTAGTTGTATGCACAGTACCACCCGTTTGTACCTGATCCGCCACGGCCAGGTTCAAGGCCATGAAGAACGCCGCTACAATGGGCACACTGATGTGGCCCTGACCGATCTGGGCATTGAACAGTATCATCGGCTGAAAGAACGGCTAGCCGATACCCGCCTTGCTGCCTGCTATTCCAGCGATCTGACCCGTTGCAGGGTCGGTGCCGACATCATCTGCGAACCGTTCGGCATCCAGCCGGTCCACCGCCAAGAACTGCGTGAAGTCAACATCGGCATCTGGGAGGGACTCACCTGGCAGGAAATTCAGAGCCGCTGGCCCGATGAATGGCAGGCCCGGCTGAACGACCTGGTCAATTATCGGGTGCCGCAAGGCGAAAATCTGGTTGAAGTGCGTCAACGGGTGATGACGACTGTGGCGGAGATACTGGAACGGCATCGCGGGCAGGAGATTCTGCTGGTGGGACACGGCGGGATCAACCGGGTGATTCTGCTGGAGACGATCGGCGCACCGCTTGCCAACATGTTCTTTATTGAACAGGACTACGGCTGCCTGAATATCATCGACTTTTTCCCTGACAACCGGGCCACCGTCAAACTACTGAACGGCTGACAGCACAGGCCCGGTACGTGTGATACGCACCGGGCCTGTGTACTATCCGCTGCAAGGTGTATCAGTCCTGCTGCTGCTCAGCCTCACCCTGCATAAACTCGGCCTGGGCCTTCAGGATGGCCTGCATCTGGGACAGCTGCTCCCCCAGCCAGGAGTGCACCATGGCTGCGGTCTGAAAGTTCATGGTAACCCCTGCCTCAACAAAACGTATCATCGTGCCGTTCAGGTTCTTGGGGTCTGACTCAACCAGTGCACCAATGCCGCCCTCCGGGGTGATCTCGTGGGTGATTTCTTTGGGCAGGGCCGGACGTTCCTGATAAAAGTGCATCACCAGCTCACCACGGGGGGTAAAGCCCCCCTGTACGCCGTTGGCATAGCTGGGGTTGTAGGAGTAGTTGAAGATGTAGTTAAAGTTGATTTCAGGCTTGCGTTGATGACTCATGGTGATCCCTTCCTCTTGGCTGGATGTGCAACAGAAAGTGGCTGTATAGCATGGTTTTATCCCGGCTGGCAAGCATGCAACAGGCCGCACAACAGGAAAGGCCCGGTAAAAACCGGGCCTTTCCTGTCCCTCGGGATGGGTAGTACGGGGAGCTAGCCGATCAGCCGTGAACCGATCTGGCTGAGTGCGGGCCAGGCTATGTTGAGGGCGGCACCGGCAGCAAACAAGCCGAACAGGGCCAGGGTGGTGCCGATATATTTGCGATCATTCAGATCAGAGTAGCTCAGTTTTGCTTTCATGACGTTCTCCTCTTTTATGCGTTATTGCTGCTGTGATTCAGCTCAGAAGCCTGGCCAGGCCACTGATGGCCCCGGCTGCGGACCAGGTGATGAAACCGCCCAGAAATACGGCGATACCGGCGAAGATTGCCAAGCTGCCTTTTGCGGTTGTTTCTGCCAGCAGGACCGAGTAATTAGTTTTCGCTTTCATGACATCCTCCTTGTTTGTATGTTCGTGCTGTTGGTCTAAAACCGGAAACCGTCCGGATGCGTTGCTTTTGTTTTTACTATTACAACTGCCGTGCCAAACTATCCAACCGCACGAATATAATTTTTTTATATCTTTATTTCATATAGTTACAGCCATACCATGAGGACAGCATGCCGATACAACGCAGCGCATCCATTACGTTGCACCTGCAACAGCAACAAGCCAAACATCCTTGTGACACCTGATCATGCCTACTTCAGCACTCGTTGTTGCATTGCAACGCTGTTGCGATGCAACAACGATACCTTGCATATCTCTGCGGGTTATCGAACGAACCGGAAAACACCCGCTATCTTTACAACTCAAATCCACCCTTAAGACTTGACTTACGCAGCCAACCTCCCTTATTGTATTTTATTTCGTAAAGACTCAAGGAGCTGTAATGAAACCGCTTTTTCTCAACCCGCCCACCTTCGAAGATTTTGACGGCGGTGCCGGTGCCCGCTATCAGGCATCCCGCGAGGTCACCTCATTCTGGTACCCCACCTGGCTCTGCTTTCCTGCCGGTATGATCGAAGGAAGCCGCGTGGTGGATGCACCGGTACAGAAACTGGATCTGCCTGCCTGCCTGGAGATTGCCAAACAGTTCGATATGGTGGTGATGTATACTTCTACCCCCACCTTACAGCTGGATATCGAGACCGCCCGCCGGATCAAGGAGGTCAAGCCGGATATCGTCACTGTGCTGACCGGACCCCATGTTACTATTCTGCCTGAAGAGTCGTTGA
>CAZYMK010000068.1:0-12761 GCA_964648885.1 uncultured Geobacter sp.
CTGCCCTTTTCCGTGGAGGTGTTACCATGTTTCGAACCCGCCTGACCGCCAAGGTTCTGATAGCCATTGCTGTGACGCTTTCAGTGGGCTTTGCCTGCCTTGGTCTGCTAAGCCTCTATCTCTCCTACACCTCCATGCTTGACCTGCAGCGCAGTAATGCGCGTGTTGCCGCAACCGAAGTGATCCACGATCTGATTGAACTCAAGATGAAGGGTGATTTTCAGGCCTTTAACCAGTATGTGGGTGAGGCCGTCAAGCGCGGAGCCGCACTCAAGATCCAGATGTTCTATTCTGACGGCAGGGAGTATGCCGGCAGTGACAACAGCGAACTGATCAAGCAGGCGGTGGAGTCCGGCGCACAGGCCGAACAGAACAGTACGCTTGACGGCAAGAGCGTGCTGGTGCTGGCAACCCCGCTGGTCAACGAAGCCCGCTGTAACTCGTGCCATGCTGCCGGCCCCAAATTTCTGGGCGGTCTGCAGCTGGTCACCTCCCTTGAAGATGGCGTGACCAAGGCCAAAAACCTGGCCCTTGTGCTGACCGGGGTCGGTATCTTCTTTTTCTTCCTGATCATCGGTGTGCTGTATCTGTTGATATCTCGCCTGGTGGTACGGCCGATTCGTGAGCTGTCAGCCCAGGTAGAGGATATAGCCAAGGGGGAGGGAGATCTGACCAAGGTGCTGCCGGTGCGCTCACAAGACGAAATCGGGCACCTGGCCGGTGAAGTCAACCACCTGACCCAGACCGTACGGCAGATTATTGCTTCGCTCTACCAGCAGGCCTGCCAGCTGGGTGGCCACACCTGCGAACTCTCCAATGCCACGGATCGGATTGCCAAAGAGATGCAGGAGCAGATGGAGCATGCCGATACCGTTGCCACCGCTGCCGAAGAGATGAGCAGCACCATCCAGAACGTGGCTGAAAACACCAACCAGTCGGTCAGTCTGGCCGCGACCGTGGATACGGCTGCCAGTGCTGGACTGGAGGTGGTCAAGCAGACCTGGCACTGCATGACCAGCGTGACCCAGAGCGTTGAATCGAGCCTGACCGGCATTGCCGAGCTGGAACGCTCGTCTGCCAGTATCGGTGATATGCTCTCGCTGATCGAGGATATTGCCGACCAGACCAACCTGCTGGCCTTAAACGCTGCCATTGAGGCAGCCCGGGCCGGTGAGGCAGGCCGCGGCTTTGCGGTGGTGGCAGACGAGGTTCGTTCTCTGGCGGAAAAGACCACCAAATCCACCAAGGATATTGAGCGGGTGGTGGGCAAGATCCAGCAGGAAAGCCGCCGGGCAGCTGAAAGTATGCGCAAGGAGAGCAGTCTGGTGCAGGATGCCCTGCGTCAGGCCGAAGAGGCCCGCCGCCAGCTGGAGGAGATCAAGAACTGCGCCTCAAGTTCTCGCATGATGAGCGAGCTGATTGCCGTTGCCGCCACCGAGCAGACCACGGTTACCAGCGAGATATCCGGCAAAATCCACCATATCTCCAATGCTGCCCACGGCACCAACCAGATGATGAAGGTTAATATGGAGACCTTTGCCCGCTTTGCCGATACGGTGGAGAGCATTTACGGCACGGTGGGGCGCTTCTCGGTCGGTAATTACCATGATCAGATCAAGGCATATGCCAAAGAGCTGCAGGAAGGGGTGCAGCAGGCCGTTGCCGAGGCGCTTAAAAACGGTTCACTCAGCGAGGCTGATCTGTTTGACCGCAACTACCAGCCCTACTCGAAAAAGACCGATCCGCCCAAATACACCACCCGGTATGACAGCTTCTTTGACCGGGTCATCTCGCCGTTGCAGGAGGCGATTATTAGCCGTGACGACAAGCTGGCCTACGCCATCTGTTTTGATGACCAAGCCTACGTGCCCTGCCACAACCTGCGCTTCAGCAAGCCGCTGACCGGTAACCCTGAAGTTGACAAGGTCAATAACCGTACCAAGCGGATTTTTTCCGACCATACGGGCCTGCGCTGTGCCAGAAACACTGAAAGTGTCTTGCTGCAGACCTACCGTCGCGATACCGGCGAGATTCTGAATGACCTCTCGGTGCCGATCTTTATCAACGGCAGGCATTGGGGTGGTATCCGTTTTGGCTACAAGGCACCCTGCAGCCTGAAGTAGCGGGGAAAGGGGAAGCCCATGGGATTGCTGATCTGGGGACCGATGTTTGAAGTGGGGGTGCAGGAGATTGACCGGCAGCACCGCACCCTGTTTGACCTGGCCAATACCTTGGCCGATGCGGTGGTGCAGGGTAAAGGACCTGAGCCGCTCGGCTCTATCTTTAACGAGCTGGTGCGGTATACCCAGACGCATTTTGCTTTAGAGGAGCAGCTGATGGCGCAGCACGGCTACCCGGCCACTGCGGAGCACAAGGCAGGCCATCAGGAGCTGGTGCGTCAAGTCTCAGAGTACCGGCAGGCCTTTGCTGCCGGAGACAGTGCCATCATCGACAAGATGCTGCAGTTTTTCACCAGCTGGCTGTCACGGCATATCATGGAAATCGATAAGTCGCTGGCCCGGCATCTGAAGCAAAAAGGGCTGTCGTAGCGCCCACTGAGGCCGGCGTACAAAAGCTGTTTGGCTTCCGTCTGTCAGCGTGCAGAGAATTCCTTGCTTTTCCTGCTTTTTTGACTACACTTGCGCCATGTTGCCCCCCCCCCTTGCCATGTCTGCCCGGCAGGCCAGCCTGTGGTCGGTTGCCCTGGGACTGATCGGTCTGCTCTGTAACCGGTTCCTGCCGCTGGAGCTGTACTACCACCTTTCTCTGCTGTTCGGTTCAATCTTACCCCTGGTTGTCATGAATCTGTTGGGTGTCCGCTACGGGATCATGTCCGGTCTGCTGGCAGCCTGCGGCATGCTGCTGTTACGTCAGGAATACATTGTTTTTACGGTGCTGTGCCTTGAGCCGCTGGTAGTTGGCGCCCTGCTGCAGCGCAAAAAGCTGCGTCTGACCCAGGCAGTGATGCTGTACTGGCTGCTGCTTGGCATACCGCTGGTGCTGGCAGGCTATACGCTGCTCCTGGAGGTGCCGACGCATGTGGCGTTGGTGATTGCCCTGCGCTGCGGCCTGAACGGGGTGTTTAATGCCCAGCTGGCTGCGCTGGTCATTGTGGCGATCCGTTACCGCTGTTTTGTGCGGACCGGGTTGCCTGAGTACCGGATATCATTTGTTGAAGCGTTGACTTTGCTGGTAACCGCTGCAGTCTACATTCCCCCGATGCTGATGCTGTTGTTCGGTCTGCGTGCCGGTGAACAGCAGCATCAGGCCATGCTGCACCGGACCGCAAGCCAGGTTACCGAGGCAACCCAGCTGCTGTTGGGAGAATGGCTGCAGCAACGGATGCGGTCGGTCGCATCCCTGGCTGCCGAGGTAGCCCTACCGCTGCAGGACGATCCCCAGACCAGGCAGCTGATGGCGTTGATCAGAAATACGGACCATGAATTGAGACGTGTGGGGCTGTTTGACCAGCAGGGGAATGAGGTTGCCCATGATCCTGACCTGAAGATTTTGGGCAAGCCGATAACGCCGGCCCGCTTTTCCAATCGCCCCCACATTCAGATGCCGCTGCAGAGCGGCAGGCTGTACCTGGGCAACCTGATCCGCATGGAGACCGCCACCGGTCCGGGTGAGCCGGTGGCGCCGGTTGGTCAGCCGATCATCCGCAACAACAGGGTAGTCGGTGTTGCCACGGGCCTGATCCCGCTGGAACGGTTGCAACAGCGCAGTGAGTTCGTCAGTGCCCGTCGCGGGGTTGCAGTGCATGTCATTGATAATGCCGGACAGCCGCTGATTGCAGGTACCGGCCTTTTCAAGGCAGCATCGCCGGGGCTGTCGACACGTCACCCGCAGAAGCGCCCGGGCCTGCCGTGGCTGGCTGTGATGGATCAGGCCGAGCTGTGCAATCGGGTTCCCCTGGCCGACACGGTGCAATGGGATTTGCAGGTGACGGTGCCGTACCGGCCCGGGCTGAAAGAGCTGAATCAGCGGGCCGCCCGCGAGATGGGGATGATACTGGGCCTGATGCTGCTGGTCTGCATGGCGACACGGCTTGCCACAGGGGGGCTGACGTTGACAACCCTCCGGCTGCGCAAGGTAACCGAGCAGCTGCCCAGTCAGATCAGTCGTGGTACCATGCCGGTCTGGCCCAAACCGACCTTTTTGCGTGAAATCGGTGAGCTGAGTGTCAATGTCAGGGAGATGGCCGAAAGTCTCGGCCAGGCCTTTACCGAACTGAAGACAATCAATGAGCAGCTTGAAACGCGGATTGAAGAACGGACCCGTGAGCTGGTGCTGGCAAAACAGGCAGCCGAAGAGGCCAATGAGGCCAAGAGCCGCTTTGTGGCAGTGATGAGCCACGAGATCCGCACCCCAATGAACGGCATCATGGGGATCCATGCCCTACTGAAGCAGTCGGGGTTGACGGATGAACAGCGGCAGCTGCTTGATCATGCCGCAGACTCCACAGAAGCGCTGTTGCTGATCATCAACGACATCCTTGATTTTTCGAAGATCGAGGCCCGCAGCCTGGAACTCTGTCCGATCCCTTTCAGTCTGAGCAGGTTGCTGGATTCTCTGGCGATGCTCTATCGTACGCTTGCCGTGGAAAAGGGATTGCAGCTGCAGTTTGTCACGGAGGAGCGTCTGCCTGAGATGGTGGAGGGTGATCCTGCCCGGCTGCGGCAGATACTGACCAACCTGTTGAACAATGCCATCAAATTTACCCCACAGGGAGAGGTTTCGCTGACCGTGGAACGGCTGGTGCCTGATCAGGCTGACGGCAGCATCAGGACAGCCTTTGTGGTTCGGGACACCGGTATCGGCATCGCTCCTGAAAAACAGGCCCGGATCTTTGACATGTTCATCCAGGCTGACAGTTCCACCACCCGTCAGTTTGGCGGCACCGGGCTGGGGCTGACCATCTGCAGGAGCCTTGTCGAGTTGATGGGAGGCACCATTGAGGTGAGCTCGGTGCCGGATCAAGGCTCTGTTTTCAGGGTCGAGCTGCCGTTGATGCCCACAGAGGGTGCAGAGCAGGAGGTTGTTTCTGCTGATCCGGTGCAGCTGAAACCTGCACTGCAGCAGCTGAAGATTCTGCTGGCTGAAGACCAGCCGGTCAATCGTCTGGTGCTGAGCCGACTGCTGGAGGCGATGGGGCACCGGGTTGCAACGGTTGAACATGGCGGCCGGTTGCTTGCTGAACTGGCAAAAGGGGGCTATGATCTGGTGATTACCGACATATCCATGCCGATTATGGACGGCTACCAGGCCGTACGCGAGATCCGCAGCGGCCAGCATGCCGGTATCGATCCGGTAATTCCGGTGGTTGCCATGACCGCCCATGCCCTGACAAGCGATCGTGATCAGTGTCTGGCCGCCGGTATGAGTGAGTACCTTTCCAAGCCGATTGAAGTTGATAAACTGATGGAGGTCTTGCAGCGCCTGCTGCCGGGACACACCCAGGAGGAGACAGCAATGATACCTGCAACGTCAGCAGCGGCGGTGACAACAGATGATCCGTTGGACCGCGACTACCAGCAGAAGAATTACCACGATCTGGGGTGTGGCGATGTATTACTGGATGTCTACCAGATTTATCTTGAGAGCGCCCCGCAGAAACTGGTCAGGATCAGGGAGCTGTTGCAGCAGGGAGATACCGAAGAGCTGACCGGTGTGGCGCACGGCCTGAAAGGTGAGTCCGGCTCTGTGGGAGGGCGGGACATCATGGCTGTTGCCGCTGCCATGGAAAAAGCGGCCCGCGTTGGAGATCTGACAGAGGCCCGCGCCCTGCTGCCGGAGCTGGAACTGCAGCTGCAACGCACAGCAGCTGCTATTGAAAAGGAGTTGTCAGCGTGAGCAGACAGATTCAGAAGAAGCAGAAAACCGACTGCCGGAAACCGCTTAATATCCTGTTTGCTGCTTCAGAGGCGGCCCCCTTTGCCAAGACCGGTGGTCTGGGCGAGGTGGTTGGAGACCTGCCGCGTTATCTGCACGACCTGGGCCATGATGTGCGGGTGGTGCTGCCCCGCTACTACAGCATTGATCCGGTCAAGTATGAGCTGCGCCTGTTGCCCGGCACCCTGGTGGTGCCGATGGGGATCATCGGTGAGATGTACTGCGGCGTCTGGGAGGGGCGGCTGCCCAAGAGCGAGGTGCCGGTTTATTTTCTGGAACATCAGGGGCTGTACGGCAGGGACGGCATTTACGGGGTCGACAACATCAGTTTTCTGGATAATGACAACCGCTATGTCTTCCTTTCCCGGGCTGCCATGGAGTTGCCCAAGCTGCTGAACTGGCGCCCGGACATCCTGCATGCCCATGACTGGCACACTGCTGCAATGCCGCTGTTTCTCAATACGCTCTACCGTAACGATCCTTACCTGGCACAGGCCGCCTCAATCCTGACCATTCACAACATGCAGCACCAGGGCACCTTCTATCCCGGCCTGATGGAGGTGCTGGAGGTCGGCTGGGGACATTTCACCTTTCTTGAGCTGGAGCAGGATGATCAGGTCAACCTGCTGAAAGGGGGGCTCTGCCACGCCACCCTGCTGAACACGGTCAGTCAGGGCTATGCCCGCGAGATCCAGACACCGGCCTACGGCTGGGGACTGGAAGAGGTGGTAGAGCAGCGGGCCGCTGATCTGTACGGCATTCTGAACGGTGTGGACTATGAGGAATGGAACCCGTCCACCGATCGTTATCTGCCGGCCACCTATACCATTGATGACCTTTCCGGCAAGGCGGTCTGCAAGCGGGAGCTGCAGCGGCGTTTCAACCTGCCGGAGCTGGATGTGCCGTTGTTCGGGGTGGTGTCGCGCATGGTGCCGCAAAAAGGAACCGATCTTTTGGCTGAGGCGATCCATGAGATGATCAAGCTGGACCTGCAGGTGGTGGTGGTGGGCAACGGCGAGCCCTGGGCCCATTTTTTCTTTGGCGGTATGGCCCACCGGCATCCGGACAAGGTGGGCTGCTTTATCGGGTACGACAACGCCCTGGCCCATCTGGTGGAGGCAGGCTCGGACTTCTTCTTGATGCCGTCGGCCTTTGAGCCGTGCGGCCTGAATCAGATGTATTCCCTGGCCTACGGCACGCCGCCGATTGTTCGGGCCACCGGGGGGCTGGATGATAGTGTCGAGAACTTTGATGAGGCAACCCTGACCGGTGACGGTTTCAAGTTCTGGAGCAATACTGCCTCGGCATTGTTCAATACCGTGGGCTGGGCAGTCTGGACCTTCTACAACAATCAGCCTGGTCTGGCTGCCCTGCGTCGCAACGGTATGACCAAACGGTTTACCTGGCAGGAGGCGGCCTTGCAGTATGAGCAGCTGTATGCCGATGCCCTGGTGCGGAAACGGGGTTAAGGGTGCGCCCATCCCTGCACGGTTTTATCAGACAGCTGGAACAGCAGAGAGAGCTGCAGCGGGTGATGGTTGCTGTCCAGCTGGAAGGCGAGCTGGCCACCATTGTCAGGCGGGTGAGCGCCGGTCCGGCAGGAGGACCGGCGCTTTTGTTTGAGCAGACAGGGGCTGCCGGCCTGCCGGTGGCTGCCAACCTGTTCGGCTCTGCCAGGCGGATGGAGACTGCTCTGGGGGGGCGGAGCCTGGCAAGCCTGGGTGACGCCTTTGAAGCGCTGCTGGAAACCCTGCCGGAGGTTGACCTGGTTGGCCTGGGGGAGCAGCTTAACCGGCACCCGGCCCTGACCAGGTACCGGCCGGTGACTGTTGCCGACCCGCCCTGTCGCGAACAGGCAAGCGAAAAGGTAAACCTGCTGCAGTTGCCGTTTCCGCAGAACTGGCCCGGTGACGGCGCTGTTGCCGGTACCGGTCGCTACATCACCCTGGGGCAGGTCATAACCACGGCACCGGGCGGCTCATCTCCCAATTGCGGCATCTACCGCTGCCAGATCCATGATTGTCGCACCCTGGCGATCCGCTGGCGACCTGAAAGCGGTGCCGACCGTCATCACCAACTGTTTAAGGTGCGCAAGGCGCGGATGCCGCTGGCCATTGTGTTGGGCGGTCCCCCCTGTCTGACCCTGGCCGCAGCCTGGCCGTTACCGACGGGTCTGGATGAACTGCGTTTTGCCGGTTGGCTGCAGGGAGCGCCGGTTGCCGTAACCGATTGCCCCCATGGACCGCTGCAGGTGCCGGCTGATGCAGAGCTGGTGCTGGAGGGGTTTGCCGAGCCGGATGAAACCTTGCTGGAGGGTCCGTTTGGCAATCATACCGGCCGCTATGCCGCCGTTGGCAGTGCTGCCAGGGTGACCATAACCCGAATTACCCGGCGTGCTGCGCCGATCATCCCGGTTACGGTGGTGGGACCGCCACCACAGGAGGATTGCTGGATGATGCTGGGCTGGGAGCAGCTGCTGGCTGCCCTGGTGCGGCAGCTGGTACCGGGGGTGCGGGATCTCTGCCTGCCACTGCCCTGGGTCTTCCGCAGCAGCGCCGTCATTGCGCTGGAAACCTCTGATCCGCTGCAGGTGCGGGTCATTATCCGGCGGCTGTGGCAGCTGCCCTGGTTCAGCAGCGCCCGGTTGCTGGTGCTGGTGGATGCGGCAGCGGTTGCGCCGGGTGACCTGCTGCGGGTGGCCTGGCAGGTGGTCAATGAGGCAGACTGGCAGACCGATCTGGTGGCGGATAGTACCGGGTCGCGTCTTGCCTTGGACGCAACCCGTAAGCAGCCGGGTGAGCTGCTGGAAGAAGGGCCGATTGGCCGTCTGGTGTCAGAACGCTGGAAGGAGTATGGTCTGCTGTGATCCGTTATCTGCTGCTCATTAGTAGTCTGGTGGTGCTGCTGGCTGTGCCGTTGCAGGCGCAGGAACCGCTTGGTGCCTACCCGCACCTGCCGACCGGTTACCGCTCAATCAAGGTTTTTGACCATCAGAGCCGCTTTGTCGGGCGACTACTGCCGGAGAAACGCTACTGGGTCAGTATTGACCGGATTCCGCTCTTTCTCCAGCAGGCCGTGGTGGCGGTGGAGGATGCCCGTTTTTACGAACACGGCGGTGTTGACCTGCGGGGAATTGCCCGGGCCGCCATCAAGAATGTGGTGAAAGGACGTCTGGCTGAAGGTGGTTCCACCATCACCCAGCAGCTGATCAAGAACAAGTATCTTTCAGCGGAAAAGACTCTGGACCGGAAGGTCAACGAAGGTCTCCTAGCCCTTGAATTCGAAAAAAAATACAGCAAAAAACAGATACTGGAGATGTATCTGAACGAGATCTATTACGGTAACGGTGCCTGGGGCATTGCCCAGGCAGCCCGGATCTATTTTGACAAAAACCCTGAAGAGCTGAACGAGGTTGAGTGCTCGCTGCTGGCCGGCATTCCCAAAAACCCCGGCCGCTATAATCCACTGGCCAAGACCGTTGAGGTTGCCCGGCGCCGGGCAATTGTGTTGCAGCGGATGGTGGAGACCGGGGTCCTGTCACAACGGCAGCTGCAGCAGCTGCAGAAAAAGACCGTTGCCCCGGTGCCACCCAACCGTGCGCTCTGGTACCTGGCATTGGTGCGTGGTGCGCTGCAGGAGCGTTACGGCGTTGGCGTTATCGAGCAGGGCGGGCTGGAGGTGACTGCCGCCCTTGATCTGCCGCTGCAGCTGCAGGCTGAACAGGTCATCCGGGAAGGAGTGCCCCGCCTGGACCCTCAGCTGCAGGGGGCGCTGGTGGCGATTGATCCGCACAACGGTCACCTGCTGGCAGCCGTTGGCGGCACCGATTATCAGAAAGGTCCTTTTAACCGGGCGCTGCAGGGGCGTCGGCAGCCCGGTTCAGCCTTTAAGCCGTTTATCTATGCTGCTGCGCTTGAACAGGGGATGACTGTTGCCGAAACCTGGGATGATGCGCCGGTCAGCTATGACGGAGCCGACAACAGACCCTGGACCCCCGGAAACTACGATGGCAAAAGTCACGGCCGCATGACACTGCGGCAGGCTCTGTCGGCTTCCAACAACGTGATCGCGGTTAAGCTGCTGGACCGGCTGGGTCTTCAGCCGGTGGCTGAACTGAGTGCCAGAGCCGGGTTGAGACTGCAGCTGCGGGATCTTTCCGTGGCACTGGGCAGCGAAGAGGTCAGCCTGCATGACCTGACTCTGGCCTATACCCCCTTTGCCAACAACGGTCTGCGGCCCGAACCCCGCAGTATTATCAGGATCTATGATGTTTACCGCAAAAGCTGGAGCGAGCAGCCACCACAACCACCAACCGCTGTAGTATCAGCATCAACAGCCTTTCTGATGACCGATATGCTCAAAGATGTGCTGGTAAGCGGCACGGCCAAAGGCCTGCACCGTTTTGCCAAACAGCACCCGACCGCCGGCAAGACCGGCACCACCAATGACTACCGTGATGCCTGGTTTATCGGCTACAGCCCGACCCTGGTAACCGGGGTTTGGGTGGGGCATGACCAGCCCCGCCCAGGCGGCCGTGGTTTTACCGGCGGTGCGGTTGCTGCGCCGCTCTGGGAGCGGTTCATGCGTCAGGCCCTGGCTGGTAAGCCTGCAGTGCCGTTTGCCATGCCGGAAACGGTGCTGTTGTTGAGCATTGACCCCAGCACCAACCAGCTGGCAACACCGGACTGCCCGGTCCGGCACCAGGAGCTGTTTGCCATAGGCACTGAACCCTCGCAGTACTGCACCCAGCATGGCGGTACTGAGCTGCTGCCGCAGCCGGAACCCGCCAATACTGCATCGGGCGTCCCGGAGCCGCCACAACAAGACAAGGAGCCAGCTACACCATGACCGCTGTTCTGCAGAAGATCACCATCTTCATGGAGATGATCAAGTTTTCCCACACGATCTTTGCCCTGCCGTTTGCCCTGTCCGGTGCGCTGCTGGCAATCCGTGGCCTGCCCAGCGCAAGACAGTTGCTGTTTATCATCCTGGCCATGGTGGGTGCCCGCACCGCTGCCATGGCCATGAACCGGCTGATTGATGCTGATATTGATGCAAAAAACCCCCGCACCGCCACCCGCGCCATTCCGGCCGGGCTGCTTTCCAAAGGTGCAGTCTTTGGCGCCATTGTCCTGTCTGTAGCCTTGCTGCTCTGGTCCGCTGCCATGCTGAACCCGCTCTGCCTCACGCTCTCCCCCATCGCCCTGTTCTTTCTGGTGCTCTACTCCTACTGCAAACGGTTTACCGCCCTGGCCCATATTGTACTGGGGATCTGTCTGGCTGCCGCGCCGATCGGCGCCTGGGTGGCTCTGACGGGCAGAATCGAGCTGCCTGCTATTGTACTGGGTCTGATCGTGCTGTTCTGGGTATCGGCCTTTGATATGCTCTATGCCCTGCAGGATCTGGAGTATGACCGCTCTGTGGGGCTGCACTCCATCCCGGTAGCATTGGGGGTTAATGGCTCACTCTGGCTTTCACGCCTGTTTCACCTGATCACGGTTGGACTGCTGATCTGGCTGATTATCCTGCTGGGTCTAGGACCCTGGTTCTGGATAGGCAGCGCTGCAATGGCTGCCATGCTGCTGTACGAGCACTGGCTGCTGCGGGGCGGTGACCTGACCAAACTGGATGCCGCCTTCTTCACCATGAACGGCTACATCAGCCTTACCTTCCTGGCTGCCACCGCAGCGGATGTATTTTTGTAGGGGCACTGCGCGCCGTGCCCCTACAGAGGTTTCTATGCCCATAAAAAAATCCGAGCTCTACTCCTCCCTCTGGAAATCCTGCGACGAACTGCGGGGCGGTATGGATGCCAGCCAGTACAAGGACTACGTGCTGGTGCTGCTGTTCGTCAAATACGTGTCCGACAAATACGCCGGCGATCCTAATGCCTTGATTGACGTGCCTGACGGAGGCAGCTTTGCCGATATGGTGGCCCTGAAGGGTGACAAGGAGATCGGCGACAAGATCAACAAGATTATCGGCAGGCTGGCCGAGGCCAATGAGCTGAAGGGTGTGATTGACGTTGCCGACTTCAACGATGCTGACAAGCTGGGTAAGGGCAAGGAGATGGTGGACCGCCTTTCCAACCTGGTGGCGATCTTTGAGACTCCCGGTCTCGATTTCAGCCGCAACCGGGCTGAAGGGGATGACATCCTTGGTGATGCCTATGAATACCTGATGCGGCACTTTGCCACCGAATCGGGCAAGAGCAAGGGTCAGTTTTACACCCCGGCCGAGGTGTCGCGGATCATGGCCAAGGTGATCGGTATCGGCAGTGCCACCAGTTCCAGCCAGACCATCTACGACCCCACCTGCGGCTCCGGTTCGTTATTGCTGAAGGCACACGATGAGGCACCGGTGGATCTCTCCATTTACGGGCAGGAGATGGACAACGCCACTGCTGCACTGGCAAAGATGAACATGATCCTGCACGACTGCCCCACAGCAGAGATCTGGCAGGACAACACCCTCTCCACCCCGCACTTCAAAGAGAAGGAAGGCGGTCCTTCGACGACGCTCAGGACAGGTCTCAAGCGTCATGACTACGTTGTGGCCAACCCTCCCTTTTCTACCAAGGCATGGAGCAACGGCTTTGATCCGGCCAATGACCTGTACGGGCGCTTTGCTGATGGCATACCGCCAGCCAAGAACGGTGACTACGCCTTTCTGTTGCATATCCTTGCCTCACTGAAAAGCAGCGGCAAGGGGGCAGTGATTCTCCCCCACGGCGTGCTGTTCCGGGGCGGGGCTGAAGGCACCATCCGCAGCAACATCATCCGTAAGGGCTATATCAAAGGGATCATCGGTCTGCCTGCCAACCTGTTCTACGGCACCGGCATCCCGGCCTGCATCATCGTGCTGGA
>CAZYMK010000069.1:0-12714 GCA_964648885.1 uncultured Geobacter sp.
AGCCCGATCAGCAGCAGCAGGGCAATGGCCGAGTAGAGAAAAACCGTCTGCATCATGCCTCCGATTCCAGCGCCCGCATGATCCGCTCTTCCATCTCTCCCGGCAGGGAATCGGCGGTGGCCTGGGTCAATGCGTAGACCGTAAACTCTTTGCCATGCTTGAAGACGGTGATGGTACCCGGTGTCAGGGTGATGGACTGGGCAAAGGTAACCCTGGCAAAGGTGGTCTGCAGACGGGTGGTGAAGTGGAAGATCTGGGGATTGATCAGGTCAAGCATGCGGGGGCTCAGGACGATTTTCGCGATGTCAATGCAGGACAGAATGATCTGCCAGAACAGCCAGGGCAGATAACCGGCCATGCCGATGGTGCGACGCAGCAGGAGCTTGTCCTCAAACCCGTGGAACAGCAGTTTGTCGCTCATCAGCACCACCAGCAGGCAGGAGATAACCCCCAGGGTGAGGTGAAAGGCGTCAAACATGCCGGACATGATAATCCAGAAGGCAAGCATGACAAAAAAGGTTGCAAGGCGTGTAATCACAATAAAACTCCATTATATGAAAGGAGTGAGTCTCAGGTTTGATTGTGTAGTGTTGTGGTTAACGTTAAAACCCCTTTAGCATGTACCGTTATTTCGGGTCAAGCGGTTTCGGCATTCAGTACGGCCAAAATCTGTTTTGCTCTGGATCGGTGATGGACTGAAATCTGTTTTCAGTTTGCTGGAACACAGTTTTATATATTAACTATAGTGATCCGCGTGCAGGGGGGCTTGCCTTACTGAGAGCGGTGCATTTCCGTTGACTTGTCTGGCCGCTCTGACTAGTCTGACCAGTCAGGGAATTGAGCCATGCATAAACCGACCGACCTGATACTGCCCCACGGCGGCTACCGTTCACTGCGCAGTTTTGTGGTGGCCCTGGCTGCCTACGATGGCACGGTGATCTTCTGCAGCCGCTTTGTGGACAAACGCTCCCGCACCAACGACCAGATGGTGCAGGCGGCTCGCAGTGGTGTGCAGAATATCGCTGAAGGGTCGCTGGCCTCCGGTACCTCGAAAAAATCAGAGCTGAAGCTTACCAATGTGGCCCGCGCCAGCCTTGAAGAGCTGATCAGGGATTATGAGGATTATCTGCGGCAGAACGGGCTGGCCATGTGGGATAAGGATTCGCCCAGGGTGCTGGCCATGCGAGCACGGCTGGCCGGTAAGTTGAAAAAGTCAGACGAGTCTGACGTGTCTGACCAGTCTGACCGATCAGAGTTTTTTGATGAGCCGCTCCGGGCGGCCCTGCAGGCCCTGCGTACCGCCCCTGCTGAAACCTGCGCCAATATAATGCTGTGTCTGTCTCATCAGGCCAGTTTTCTGCTGGGGCGTCAGTTGCAGCGGCTTGAGGCTGATTTTGTAGCGCAGGGCGGTTTTACCGAGCGGTTGTACCGCTATCGTAAAGAACAGCGCGACGCTGGCAGGGTAAAAGAACAGGACTTTGACTGGTCAGACCAGTCAGACCAGTCAGACCAGTCAGACGAAAACACCACAGAGCCATGCTTCTAACACTACTGCTTGCCATACCGCTGGGCCTGTTTGCCTGGTTTACCCTGCAGATCGGGCCGGTTGCCGCCGGACAGGTGCTGCAGGCCGCTCTCCCCTGGCTGCCCAGTCTGGGCGTATCCCTCTCGTTCCGCGTTGATGGCCTGGGGTTGCTGTTTGCCCTGCTGATCAGCGGCATCGGGGCATTGGTGCTGCTGTACGCTTCATCCTACCTGCATGACCATCCTCACCTGGGCCGCTTTTACGCGTATCTGCTGACCTTTATGGCTGCCATGCTGGGCACGGTGCTGGCCGGTGACCTGATAACCCTCTTTGTGTTCTGGGAGCTGACCGGGCTCTGCTCGTTCCTGCTGATCGGTTTTGACTACCAGCAGGCCGCTTCCCGCCGGGCTGCCCTGCAGGCGCTGCTGGTGACCGGTGCCGGTGGACTGGCGCTGCTGGCCGGTATCATTCTGCTGGCCAAGGCTGCCGGCAGCAGCGATCTGGCGGTGATCCTGGCCAGCGGCGACCAGATCCGCAACCACAGCCTCTACCTGCCGATCCTGCTGTTGCTGCTGGCCGGTGCCTTTACCAAATCAGCCCAGTTTCCGTTCCAGTTCTGGCTGCCCGGCGCCATGGCCGCCCCCACGCCGGTCAGTGCCTATCTGCACTCTGCCACCATGGTCAAGCTGGGTATCTTTTTGCTGGCCCGCTTTGCTCCGGTGCTGGGGGGCACCGACAGCTGGTTTGTCTGGCTGACGGTGGTGGGGGGGATCACCCTGCTGCTGGGGGCGGCCAAGGCAGTGCTGCGCACCGACCTGAAGCAGATCCTGGCCTGGACCACGGTCAGTGCCCTGGGGATGCTGACCTTTCTGCTGGGGATCGGTACCCCCCTGGCCGTCACCGCAGCCATGCTGCTGCTGACGGTGCATGCCCTCTACAAGAGTGCGCTGTTTCTGGCTGCCGGTGCGGTTGATCACGGTGCCGGTACCCGTGAAGTCAACCGGCTGGGTGGACTGGCCCCCGCCATGCCCCAGACCGCCCTGGCTGCCGGGCTGGCAGCCCTTTCCATGGCCGGACTGCTGCCGCTGGCCGGTTTTATCGCCAAAGAGCTGTTCTACGAAGCAACCCTGCATGCCCCGATTGTACCGTGGCTGCTCAGTGCCGTGGCGCTTGTGGGCAACAGTCTGACCGTGGCCGCTGCCCTGTTGGCCGGGTATCTTCCCTTTTATGGTGTCCTGCGTGACGGCTCGCTCCATCCCCACCGGGTTGACCTGCGGCTTTGGCTGCCGCCACTGATTCCGGCCCTGGCAGGTTTGCTGGTGGGACTGTTTCCCGGCGGGATCGGCACGCTGCTGCTGGCACCGGCAGTTGCCGTGGTTGCAGGCGGACCGGTACCGGTTGAGCTGGCCCTCTGGCACGGCTTCAGTCCGGTACTGCTGTTGAGCGTGGTTACCCTGGGATCGGGCGTCTGCCTGTATCTGCTCTGCCGTCGCTGGGGCCTGCTGCAACGGCTGCCCGGCTGGGATACGGAGCAGCTCTACGATCTGCTGCTGGAAAAGCTGCCCGGTTATGCCTCGTCCGTAACGCTGCACCTGCAGAGCGGTCGCCTGCGCTACTATCTGATGACCGTGACCGGTGTGGCGGTGGCCCTGATGGCTGCAACCCTGTTCACCAGCAGCACCGGCACACTGCAGCTGCCAACACCGGACGGCAGCCTGCATGAGTGGCTGACCGCTCTGGTGATCCTGGCCGGTGCCCTGTTTGCCACCATTACCAGCTCCCGCCTGGCTGCCGTGGCAGCCCTGGGGGTGGTGGGGTACGGCGTGGCCCTGATCTACATCATCTTTGGTGCGCCGGACCTGGCCATGACCCAGTTCTGTATCGAGACGCTTTCAATCATCCTGTTTGTGCTGGTGCTGCACAAGCTGCCCCATTTTGCCCTGCTTTCCACCACCCGTTCCCGTCTGCGTGATCTGGCTGTAGCCCTGGGGATCGGCACGGTTATGACCATGCTGGTCTGGCGGGCGATATCTCAGCCGCTGCACCCGGTGCTGAGCAGCTGGTTCATGGAGCAGAGCCTGCCGGCCGGCCATGGCCGCAATGTGGTCAATGTGATTCTGGTTGATTTCCGCGCTTTGGACACGCTGGGGGAGATCACCGTACTGGCGGTGGCGGCCCTGGGGGTTTACGGTATGCTCAAGCGCCGTCCGGGACAGAGGGGTAAATAAGCCATGCATTCGGTGATCCTGGCCACTGCCATCCGTCTGCTGCTGCCGCTTATGCTGCTGTTTTCTCTGTTTCTGTTGCTGCGGGGTCATAATGAGCCGGGAGGAGGTTTTGTCGGCGGCCTGGTAGTTGCTGCCGCCTTTGCGTTGTACACCCTTGCCCACGGAGCCAAAGAGGGGCGCAGGATGCTGAGAATCCAGCCATTACGGCTGATTGGACTGGGGTTGCTGACGGCTCTGCTGAGCGGTCTGCTGCCGCTTCTGTCTGGGCAGCCGTTTCTGACCGGACTCTGGAGCAGTGTCCCGGCGCCGGTGATCGGCCACGCCGGTACCCCGCTGCTGTTTGATCTGGGAGTTTACCTGCTGGTGGCCGGCATTGCACTGCTGATCATCTTTACCCTGATGGAGGATTCCTGATGGAGAGTGTACTGGCAGTGGTGATAGGCGGCCTGTATGCATCCGGCATGTATTTGATGGTGCGGCGCAGCATCGTTAAGATGATCTTTGGACTGGCCTTGCTGGGGAATGCCGCCAACCTGCTGATCTTTACCGTTGGACGCCTGACCAGGGGACGGCCTCCCCATGTGCCGGCAGATGGTGTCCTGTCAGGCATCCCCACTGCAGACCCGGTGCCGCAGGCCTTGATACTTACAGCCATCGTGATCGGTTTCGGGGTGCAGGCTTTTGCCCTGGTGCTGATCAAACGGGTCTATCAGACGGTGGGCAGTGATGATCAGGATGAGATGGTAACGGAGAATCAGGGTCAAGGGGCAGGGGTCAAGGGTCAGGAAGAGCAGGGTCAAGGGTCAAGGGGCAAGGGGCAGGAAGAGCAGGAGCCGGAAGAGCAGGGTCAAGGGGCAGGCCCACGCACTGAGCCTGTCGAAGTGGTCAAGGGTCAGGGGGGAGAGGCATGAAAAACCTTTTGTTTCTTCCACTGATCATACCGCTGGCGGCGGCGGTGCTGGGACTGTTGTTCTGGAGCCGGCGCAAGCTGCAGCGCTGGCTGGGGATCTGTTCTACGGCACTCCTGACAATCACAGGCGCTACCATCCTGATGCAGGTAGAGCAGCACGGCATACTGACTGCCCAGGCAGGCAACTGGCCTGCCCCGTTCGGGATCACCCTGGTGGCTGACCTGTTCAGTGCCCTGATGTTGTTTTCCTCCGGCATCATCGGCTTAAGCGTCACGGTCTACTCTCTGGCCGATGCTGAATTACGGCAGGAAGAGCTTGGGTATCACCCTCTGCTGCAGGTGCTGCTGCTGGGGGTATGCGGTTCATTTCTGACCGGCGATCTGTTCAATCTGTATGTCTGGTTTGAGGTGATGCTGATCGCCTCCTTTGTGCTGCTGGCCCTGGGGGGCAAGCGGGAACAGCTGGAAGGGGCCATCAAATATGTGGCGCTGAACCTGATCGCATCTGCGCTGCTGCTGGCCGGAATCGGCCTTTTGTACGGCGTGACCGGCACCCTTAACATGGCCCATCTTGCGGTGCTGCTGCAGGAAATGCCCCATACCGGCACCATTCCGGTGATTGCGGCGCTTTTGTTCTGCGCCTTCAGCATCAAGGCGGCGGTCTTTCCGTTTTACTTCTGGCTGCCTGCTTCGTACCACACCACGCCGATCGCAGTGGTCACCATCTTCTCTGCCCTGCTTTCCAAGGTAGGTATTTACGTGCTGATCCGGGTCTTTACCCTGATCTTCCCCCAGGAGACCCTGTCAGGTCAGCCCCTGATCCTGATTGCGGCAGGATTAACCATGTTGTGTGGTGCCCTGGGGGCAATCGCCCAGCTTGAGCTGCGCCGTCTTTTAGCCTTCTGCGTGATCAGCCAGATCGGCTACCTGCTGATGGGGCTGGGACTGATGGTGCCACTTGCCCTTGCCGGCAGTATTTTTTTCATGCTGCATATCATGGCTGCCAAGTCGGCCCTGTTTCTGACCAGCGGGTATCTGATACGTCTCTGCGGCACCAGCCACCTGTCCGGATTGGGTGGACTCTACCGCCATCATCCTCTGCTGGCAGCACTGTTTCTGCTGCCGGCCCTGTCAGTGGCCGGCATCCCGCCCCTGTCCGGGTTCTGGGGCAAGCTGGCCCTGGTACAGGCCGGTCTGCAGGCCGGGCAGTATCTGATGGTTGCCGCTGCCCTGGGGGTCAGCCTGCTGACCCTGTATTATCTGGTTAATGCCTGGATCGGGATATTCTGGAAAAATCCCCCTGGTGATGAAGTGCACTACCAGCGTCCCCTGCGCCGCCGACAGCTGCTGATCCCTGCCATCGTGCTGGCCCTGATCAGCCTTGTGGCCGGTCTGCTGCCGCAGCCGCTGTTTCAGCTGTGCAGCACGGCAGCTGAGCAGTTGCTTCACAGCGAGTCTTACATCAGGGCGGTACTGGGGAAAACGCCATGAGTTCCTTTCTGGCAAATATTCTGCTGGCGCTGGCCTGGATGGCTTTGACAGACTCATTTCATGCAGGCGGTTTCTTTGCCGGTTTCATCTTCGGGTTCGTTGTAATCTGGATCGGCCGCCGCGACCGCAGCACCGCCGATTATCATCGCAGGCTGCTGGCTATAGCCGGATTTATTCCATACTTCATCAAAGAGATGGTGGTTGCCAACCTGCGGGTAGCCTATGATGTACTGACCCCCCGGGATTACATGAAGCCCGGCATTGTTGCCGTGCCGCTGGATCTGGAAACCGATCTGCAGATCACCCTGCTGGCTACCTGCGTCACCCTGACCCCTGGAACCCTGAGCCTGCATATTTCAAAAGACCGTAAAACACTTTATGTACACGCCATGTACATCGATGACCCTGCAGCCCTGGTACAGGAGATCAAGCAGGGGTTTGAACAGCGGATACGGGAGATCATTCAATGACCCTGACAGCTTTTGTCACCTGGATCATTCTGCCCCTGCTTGGCCTGGGATTGCTGATCACTTTTGTCCGGGTGGTAAGGGGCCCCAGTCTGCCGGACCGGGTGGTGGCGCTGGATCTGATGGCTACCTTTATTATTGCCATTTCTGCGGTCTACTCGATCGCAAGCAACCAGCCGTCCTACCTTGACGCAGCTGTCGTGCTGGCCCTGATCACTTTTCTGGGCACCGTTGCCTTTGCCTACTACCTGCACCGGAGGGGCCAGCATGTATGACACCCTGATCGCCCTTTTTCTCCTTGCCGGTACACTGTTCGCCCTGATTGCTGCCATCGGGGTGGTGCGGATGCCGGATATCTACATGCGGCTTTCAGCCGCATCCAAGGCATCCACGCTTGGAGCCAGCTTCATCCTGATCGCCGTGGCGCTCTTTTTTGAGACAACGGCAGTCAGCGGAAAGGTGGTGGCGATTATTGCCTTTACCCTGCTGACTGCACCGGTTGCTGCCCACATGCTGGGGCGGGCCGCCTATTTCAGCGGTGAGCCGCTCTGGGATAAAAGCACAACAGACGAGCTGGGAAAAGCAGGGGTATGGTACAAGGGAGGAAAGACGTCAGACCAGTCGGACCGGTCTGACGAGTCCGATCGGAAACAACCATGAGCGCGCTCCGCGAAAAAATTTACCTCATTATATTTGAATCCGACACCCCGGCTGGCAAGGCCTTTGATCTGGCCCTGATCTTTTTCATCCTGCTGTCGGTGGCGCTGGTGATGCTGGACAGCCTGCCCGGCATCCACGACCGCTGGGGCGTCTGGTTGCTGGGTGCAGAGTTGCTGATCACCACCCTGTTCACACTGGAGTATCTCCTGCGGCTCTACAGCGCCCGCCGCCCCCTGCGTTATGCCCGCAGTTTCTTCGGTGTTGTTGACCTTTTGGCCATCATCCCTACATACGCCGGTCTGTTCTTCCCCGGTCTCCATTTTCTGGCTACGGTACGGGTGCTGCGGGTCTTAAGGATCTTCAGGATTCTCAATCTGGTGCAGTTTATGGGGGAGGGGAACATCCTCTGGACCGCCCTGAAGCGCAGCCGTCACAAAATTGCGATCTTTCTCTCCACCGTGCTGACCGTGGTGGTCTTTATCGGCAGTCTGATGTTTCTGATTGAAGGGGCGGTGAGCGGCTTTACCAGTATTCCCAAGAGCATCTACTGGGCCATTGTTACCATGACCACGGTGGGCTATGGCGACATCGCCCCTCAAACACCGCTGGGGCAGTTGGTGGCATCACTGCTGATGGTGGTGGGCTACGGTATCATTGCCGTGCCCACCGGTATCGTCACCAGCGAGATGGTACGGCCCAAGCCGCCGGTTGACGGCGAAACCTGCCCCTGCTGCGGCAGGAAGCTGGAGCAGGAGCAGCGCAGTACAGAGACGTCAAAGACGGTCTGACAGCAGGGATTGTAGCACGCAACTTTTTTCGGTATGAATAGTTACCTGCTGTTTTTGTTCATGTATTATGATTTTCGACATGCACCGATACCCTTTTTTGAGACCGGCCTTGCTTGACAAGCCGGTCTTTTGTTTTATAACAAGAGTGTAGGAACGCTGTCATTAAAACATTGAGGAGGCCCGGTATGAACAAAAAACAGTGCAGTCTGGGGATGTTGTTGGTGGCATGCTGTCTTTCAGCGGGTGCGGTGCAGGCCGAGATGGTCGTTACCACCCATGATGGACGGGTGCTGCGGTTGCCGGTCAATGCCGGTGATGTCAAGAAGATCGAATATAGCGGGGGATCATCTGCTGCCGGCTTTGTTGGTGGTGAACAGCGCTCGTTTCAGTACATCGGCTGCTTTACCGACCGTCAGGAGCGGGATCTGAACGGCTATACCTACCAGAGCGGGTCAATGACTACAGCCCAGTGTGTTGCCACCTGCAGGGATCGTGGCTTTGCCTACGCCGGCACCCAGTTTTCCACCCATTGTTTCTGTGACAACAGCTACGGCAAGTATGGTGCGGCCAGCAACTGCAACATGAACTGCAGCGGCAACCGCAATGAAAAGTGCGGCGGAAGCTGGGCCAATTCGGTTTATCGGGTGCAGTAAATGCTTTGATCTGCTTGACAAACTGGCCGTGCAATACAAGCGCCACTGATACCAAACAGCAGGAGGAACCATGGGAAACTATCTGAGATTGTGTGTGACAGTGCTGCTGTCGGCTTTTGTTTTGTCCGGCTGTACGGTTGGAGGTGCAGCGTTTAAAAAGGTCGGCACTATTCAGCAGGATGAAGCGGTGGTCTACCTTTATCGCCCCCAGGCCTTTGTTGGTGGTGGGGTGATGTATGATCTCTATGCAAATGGCCAGAAGCTGACCACATTGGTCCATACCAGTTATATCCCCTACAAGGCGCCTGCAGGTGATGTCACCTTCAGCGTGATAACAGCGGTGCATGGCTATCAGGCGACGCTGGATCTCAAGACAGAGCCCGGCAAGACCTACTATGTGCGAGGCGGTACTGAACGGATCAAGGGCGGACATCACCAGCCCACCTTGACCCTGGTGCCGAACGATGTCGGCGAGGCAGAAATTTCTCGCTGTGTAAAGTATTGAACGAGGTGAGTGGAGCGTTCGTTAAGCCAGAGGGTGCCTATGCAGCCCGGAAAGGATGCAGGTAACGCTATGAAGCATATCGGTCGATTGATGTTTTTTACGTTGTGTGTGATGACGCTGCTGACGTCACATACCTTTGCTCGCGTGGTGCAGGATCCGGAATACGGCTTCAGCATCACCATCCCCAATAACTGGCAGGCCAACTCCTTTGTTGACGGCACTGACAAGGTTTGGGCATTTGCCGCACCCGATAACAATGCTGCAGTGCGTATCAGGTCATTTAAGGCGCCTGGCAACCTGACTATTGACGCGCTTATCTCTGCTTTTGAGAGCTATGTCCTGAGCGGTGGCCAACGCCTTACCATGCAGCCGTACACGTTAAACGGCATAAACGGCAAAATGGCTGGCTACAAAGGTCAGTATAATAATATCGATGTTGCCGTGGGCAGTTTCTTCTCCATTCAGAACCAACATGCGTACATGGTTTGGAGCATGATTCCGGTATCACTGATGCAGACAAGATCTGCTGAGGCCGATGCCGTTATGAACAGTTTCAGCCTGACTTCCGGCAGAGGTTTTCATCATGGCACCCCTCAGGTACAGCAGCAATCGGTCCAGATAACCGACATTACGACCGGAGACACCCTGACCGGCGCCTACAGTCTTGCCTCTGTCAAAAACGTTTTTGCGGCAACCACCCCCAATATTTATGTGGTGTTCAAGTATCAGGGCAATCCCAGTCCGGAGCCGTTTCTGGTGAAGTGGATCTACAAGGATCGTAATCACCTGATCGATACGGCAACGCTGAAGGTGCCCAGTGCCGGCAGCGGTATGGCCAAAACCTACATGAACCGCCCCAATACCGGCTGGCCTCCCGGGAATTACGAAGTCGAGATCCATCACCGGGGCAGAAAGCTGATCTCATCGCTGTTTACGGTTGAGGAAGCAGTCGCCCACGCAGGCGGTTGCCGCACCGTTGGCGAGGTGTATACCGATGGCAAAGGTGACACCAGAACCAAGAGGATCGGCGGTACTTACCTGACCATCCCCAAAGCCGATCTTTCGCACGGTTCAACACTGCAGGTTGCGATCCTTTCCGGCAATTTCAAGTATGTAACGGTTCATGCCCGGTATGACGGCGGGTATTGGAAGACGGCCTACCAGGGCAGCTTGATGAACCTTCCGGTTGATCAGTATTTCAGATCGTTTCTGAATCAGCCCAACTGCACGCACCTGGCTGTTTCGGTAAACGGCGCCCACGAAAAATATGAGCCCGTTCCGGTTCGGGCGAAGATCAATCTCTGTCAGTGAGTAGGCAGATTCAGTAAGGAAGAGGTTTGGAGCGGTTTTGGTTTTCTTTAGTTATTTTGGAGGTTGTACAAACGGGGAGCCTGCTCCCCGTTTGCATTTCTGCCGGCTTCTGGCGGTAAAGTACGTTTGCAAGGAGGTCTGTTGCGATGACGTTTGTTGTGTTGGTTGTTGTGCCGCTGATCAGTATTGCATCTGTTCCTGCCCGGGCAGAAGAAGTCCCTGCCAAGCGCTGGCACGACCAGGCCGAGGTGTCGTTTGTGCAGACCGGCGGCAATACCGATGTCACCACCCTGTCACTCAAGAATCTGTTGACCTACCGGGTTTCCCGGCCGCTCACCCTTTCCTGGAAGGTTGAAGCGCTGAATTCCATGAAAAGCGGTTCGCAGACTGCTGAACGGTATCTGACAGAGCTGCGGGGCGATTACCAGATTACGCAACGTATGTACGGCATTGCTTCAACTGCGTGGCTGCGGGACCGGTTTGCCGGAATCGATGCCCATTACGATGGGGCGCTAGGGGTAGGGTACCGGTTTCTGGACGGCCCTCGCCACAGGCTGAGCGGGGAGGCAGGTCTGAACTAGACCTATGAGCAGTACATCAACAACACCAGTGATGACTATCCCGGTTCACGGCTGTTCGGCAAGTATCAGTTCGCGATTACGGAAAAAAACAGTGTCTCCCAGTCACTGGAGTATCTTCAGGACCTTGAGCTGATCAGAGGGCAGTCCTTTATTCGGAAACGGCACTCACCGCCGCCCTGACGAATTTTTTTCCCTGAAGGCCAGCTATACCGTGCGCTTCAACAGCAAGCCGGTGCCGACAAATCTGAAAAAAACCGACACAACCCTGGCGATGGCTCTGGTGGCAACCTTTTGACCTAGAAAAAGCAGTTGAAACACAGAGGCACAGGGGTCACAGAGTAAAATCTATAACTTAAAAGCTTGAGACCATTTTTTTGATTCACCCAAAAGGTACGCTTTGTTTTGTTTTTAAACCTCTGATTTCTCTGTGTTCTCTGTGTCTCTGTGTCTCTGTGTTAATGAACTGCCGTTTTTAGGTTTGATCGTAAGTAGTGCTTGAGCAAGCTTCTTAGGACAAGGAAAAACCATGAATTTTTTACAGAACAGTTATTTTGGTAACACCCTGCAAGACTGGCTTGTTGCTGTCTGCATCTTTGCCCTGTTACTTGTTGCACTGAAGATCGTGCTTGGTCTGCTGGTCAGCAGGCTGAGTCGTCTGGCCGATCTGACGGCCCATGAGTACGATGACCTGCTGGTGGCAATGCTGAAAAACACCAAGCCGGCAGCACTGGTCGCCTGCTCGGCCTACTTCTCCTCCACCATAATTGTGCTGAAACCGGGTCTGGCAACCATGGGTGGTAAAGCGGTGATGCTGGTGCTGATCTTGCAAGCGGGGTTCTGGGCCAGTTCCGGCATTTCATTCTGGTTGCAGCGCAACATGCAGCGGCGGATAGAGCAGGACCGTTCCAGCGCTACCACTATCGGTTTTCTGGGCTTTATGGCGCGGGTCTGCCTGTGGGTGATCGTGCTGCTGCTGATTCTGGATAATCTGGGGGTCAACATCACCGGGCTGGTGGCCGGTCTGGGGATCGGCGGCATTGCCGTGGCACTGGCGGTGCAGAATATCCTGGGGGACCTGTTGGCCTCTCTTTCAATCATGCTGGATAAGCCGTTCGTGATCGGCGACTTCATTGTGGTGGATAACCTTTCCGGCACCATTGAACATATCGGCCTCAAGACCACCCGCATCCGCAGCTTGAGCGGTGAACAGCTGATCTTCTCCAACAATGATCTGCTGAAAAGCCGGGTACACAACTACAAGCGAATGTCTGAACGGCGGATTGTCTTCGGGTTTGGTGTGGTTTACCAGACCTCGCTGGAGCAGCTGCAGCGGATCAAGAACATCGTTGGCGACATCATCAAGGCAGAGGAAAAGGCCCGGCTGGATCGGGTTCATTTCAAAAACTATGGTGATTCGTCGCTTAACTTTGAGGTGGTCTATTTTGTGAAAGATTCGGATTACACGGTTTATATGGATCTGCAGGAAAAGATCAATCTGGCCATGTTCAAGGCCTTTGGGCAGGAAGAAATTGAATTTGCCTACCCGACGCAGACTATTTTTGTCCAGCAGGCTGGTTAGGGGGACCCATGCAACC
>CAZYMK010000070.1:0-10889 GCA_964648885.1 uncultured Geobacter sp.
CGGGGATCAATCAGTTCCAGCATCCCACGTTTTTGCGCCTCAGCCTGGGAAAGTTCGCCATAGCAGACCTCACCCATCATCTCGTTGGCACGCTTTTCAATGTCCCTGGTGGTCTCCGGCAGGGCCGGCCCACCCCAGGAAGGAGAAAATTTGATGCCGTTATATTCAGGCGGGTTATGGCTGGCCGTGAAGTTGATCCCCCCTGCAGCACCACGGCGCAAGATTTCGAACGACAGCACCGGAGTCGGCACATCACGATTGCAGAGAAAAGCCTTGATTCCGGCAGCAGCCAGTACCGCAGCCGCCTCTTCAGTGAAGCGCTTGCCCATAAACCGGGTATCCCTGCCGATGACGACCCCTTTGTCCGCCTCGCCAGCGGCCTTCAGGTGGTCGGCAATGGCCTGGATCACCACCTTGACATTTTCAAAGGTAAAGTCTTCGCACAGGATACCGCGCCAACCGGATGTACCGAACGCTATGTGAGCCATGCCTTCCTCCCACTACAAAATAAGACAGCTTTTATCTTGTTAGGCTACTACAGAGCAGTGTCAGCGTCAAGCGCACATCAGTAAAAACCGATGGGCAGCAGAAATGTATGGACAGTTTATTCGGTTTTTGCTATTGACTTCTTCTTTTTAGAATTGCTACAGTTTAAATCCAGTTTAGCTGAATTACTTTGAGGAGGATGTTCTCTATGCAGTGTCAAACCGTGCTTACCGGTACCGAATGTACCTTCATGGCAAAAGGCGGGTGTGTGTTCCCCGGTGGCTCCTGCCAGATCGTTGTTGAAAACTGTGAGGGTTGCGAACGGATAGTGACCGGCAGCATCGGCCAGGTCTGCAGCGCCTATCCTGCCCCGGAAAAAAAATGGGCCAACGGCATCTGCAACTTTGCCACCCACGTCAAGATTGAGATCAAGACTGAAGACCTCAAGATGAACCCGCTCAAAGCGTCCAAAAAGGCCTCCGGCGGCAGCAAGGGCGGCAAAAAGAAGTAAGCGGCAGACATCTGCCAAACCAGCAGGTTACCGGGGGGAGCGTCAGCTTCCCCCTTTTTTACGACACTTCAGGAGTAGATCATGTCAGCCACCGAGCTGTCCTGTCCGTCGTGCGGGGCTACAGTCAAGCAGTATCGCAACCCATTCCCAACCGTTGACATCATCATTGAGCTTGACGACAAGATTGTCCTGATCAAACGCAAAAACCCTCCCCACGGCTGGGCCTTGCCGGGTGGGTTTGTGGACTACGGTGAATCACTGGAACAGGCTGCGCTGCGGGAAGCCCGTGAAGAGACCGGCCTGGAAGTACACAACCTGCACCTGCTGGGGTGCTATTCCGATCCGTCACGGGATAGCCGGATGCATACCATTTCCGCCGTCTATTATGGCCAGGCAAGCGGAACACCACAGGCTGCCGATGATGCCGCCGACCTGGCCCTGTTTGATCCCTGCTCGCTGCCTGTACCGCTCTGCTTTGACCATGCCCGGATTGTGAACGACTACTGCAACGTCAGAGGGCGTTACGGCACCTGATGGTGCTGCAGCACTCCCAGACACTTTTCCCGCAACAACACCAGCGCTTTATCAGCCGGTAACGGTCTGCTGATCAGAAAGCCCTGCACCTGATCACAATTGTTATCCCGCAGAAAATTCATCTGATGTTCCGTTTCCACCCCTTCGGCAATGATCTTCAGGTTCAGGCTGTTACCCATGGCAATGATGGCCGAGGCAATGGCGGCATCGGTGGTACTGCTTTCAACATCCCGCACAAAAGATTTGTCAATCTTGAGGGTATTGACATTAAACCGCTTCAGGTTGGAGAGTGACGAATAGCCGGTCCCGAAGTCGTCAATGGAGATATGTACCCCCAGATTGGCAATTTCGTTCAACACCTCCACGGCGTACTCGATATTCTGCATGATCACGCTCTCGGTAATCTCCAGCTCAAGCAGCTCTCCGGGCATCCCGGTTGCCTGGAGCACCGACTGTATGGTGTCTACAATCTTGCTGTGCTGCAGCTGATAGCCGGAGAGATTGACCGCAACCCGCAGCCCCTGCACCCCTTCATGATGCCACTGTACGTTCTGGCGGCAGGCCTCACGCAGTACCCACTCACCCAGCTCAATGATCATGCCGCTTTCTTCAGCAAGCTGAATAAACTCGGTTGGTGCAAGCAGTCCCAGCTCCGGATGCTGCCAGCGCACCAGTGCCTCGGTGGCAACAATGCGGTCACTGGAGACATCCAGTTTCGGCTGATAGTACAGCCTGAATTCGCCGCGATCCAGTGCCCGACGCATTGAATTGACAATGGTGAAACGACGGGAGGCGTTCTGATCCATGCTGGCATCATAGAACCTGACCGTGTTACGCCCCTGGGCCTTGGCATGATACATGGCTATATCCGCCTTCTGCATCATGGCATCAGTATCTTCTTCATCATCAGGGTAGAGACAGATCCCGCCGCTGGTGGTTATAAACAGCTCATGGGAGTTGATCAGAAACGGCTGGGACAGCTCCTGCATCAACTTGTCGCAGAGTATGGTAATGTCATCACGGGATGCAACGTCCAGCATCAACACCACGAATTCATCACCACCGATCCTTGCCACGGTGTCTGTTTCCCTGAAGCAACCCTTCACACGCTGGGCAATCACCTGAAGCAGCTCATCCCCCATTGCATGCCCCAGGGTATCGTTGATCATCTTGAAACGATCCATGTCCAGAAACAGCAAAGCAAACCGGATCTGCATCCGATGGGCCAGGGCCTTGGCCTGCTGCAGCCGGTCATGCAACAGAATACGGTTGGGCAGGCCGGTCAGGATATCGTGATGCGCCAGTTTCAGCAGTTGCCGCTGTGCCAGATTCCGCTCGGTAACGTCGTGACACACCCCCCATAAGACCGGCTCACCCTCATCCACACTGCAGGGCGAAAGACTTACTTCAAAATCAAGCTCCGTACCCAGGGCCGTTGAGTGCAGTCGAATCTCAAAACAGCCGACCCCTTCTCCGACACAGAGCTTGTCGAATTTTCGCTGCAGCAGCGCCCTTCCCTCTTTATCGGTCAGGTCAAACAGATTCAACCCCTCAGGCAGCTTCCCCTGATATCCTGCCAGCTCTTGACCAACCTGATTCAGGTACTTGAGCCGACCGTCACGACTGCAGCAAAAGATCAGATCATGGGCCGTGGCAATAAAACCGGCCAGGGCATCGTCACGCTGCCGTACCTTCTGGTCGTCAGAGCGAATCTTGCCCATTAAAAAGGCACCAAAAAATGCCACGCCGGCATTCAGACCGGCCACCCAGATCCACATCAAAAGCTCAAACTGCAGGATCGGCGTATCGATCTCGATAAACGGCATCCGCACTGAGGCAATAAAATCGGCATGCTCAGCTGCCAGCAACAGGCCGTACAGCAGGGCACCGGTGATGCCGCAGACCAGAACCTCCCGTTTTTTGACAAACAGGAACGCCGCCTCCAGGGTCACCAGCAGATAGGCGGGCCAGAACCAGCTGATCACCCCGCCACTCCAATGGATCACGGCCGTAACAAACAGCAGGTCAACCAGCACCTGTAGATACAGCAGCAACCGGGAGTGACGCCAGACCCGGCAGGGCAGCGAAATCAGCGGATAGGCCAGCACAAAAAAGAGCGCCGCAACCTTGAGCGGCAGGCTCCACTGATCCAGATGAAAGATCGGCAGATCCACCTCAGGGACCAGCATCAGCTCAGCCAGCAGCACATACAGCAGCAAGGCCGTAATCATACCCCAACGCAGTCTGACCACCAGGCCAACCCGAACACACTGTTCAGTCAGCCGCTCACGGATAGAGCGGTTACGCTGATCCGGCTGTATCGACTCCAGCAACAGATCAAACCAGGCGTTTTCCTGGGTGGGTACCGTTTTTTGACTGCCGGTCTGAGATGTCATGACGGGAGAAATTCCAGAGCAGGAACAGCGGGAATCAGCCCATGTTTGGCTGCAAGGGTGAAGTAGCAGGAGAGTCCGGCCAGGTGCTGATCATCAAGGGTGTAGGTAATGGCGTGTCGCCAGTAGTCTGCCAAAGCCGTTGTTCCTATCCAGGCGGCCTCAGGAGAACGGGCGGCCAGCAGTTCAGCATCCGGCGCAATCCGATCCCGGGCCTGATCCAGCAGACGGCAGAACTCACGCACGCCAGGCTCCTTGCCTTGACTTGACGTTCTGTTCAGTAACCAGAGCGCATAGACAAAAGGCAGGCCGGTCAGACGCAGCCACTCCTCCCCCAGATCATAGCAGTAGGGAGCAGACGCTGCTGCGGCTGCCTGCAACGCCTTATCGCCGATCAGGAGCAGTCCCGGTGCCTGTTGCAACGCCTCGGATACCGGCAGGGAACTACGCTCTACCGTACAGCCAGAAAGCCCCCAGCGTTCTGCCAGCAGGATCTGCAGTAGCACCACCGAGGTAGCAGACTCACTGGTTACCAGCAGCTGCGCACCACCCAGCTGCTCAGCCGGCCGATCGGCAAGTAAAAGCACACTTTTAACGGCACCGCAGGAGCCGATGCAGTTACCCGGCAGAATCAGATACTCTGCTGCATGGCGACAAAACTCGATTGAAGATGAAATGCACAGGTCAATCCTTCCCTGAGCCAGGAGGGCGTTCAACTCGGCCGGCACACCATGAACGATTTCGGCATCAATCAAGTCCAGTGAGGTCTCAAGCTGCATGAAAAGCGGCGTGCAGTTGGCATAATCAATCCTGCCCACCCGCAGCATTAACGTATCTCCGCATACAGCTGATCAGGATCGGGCAGGTTAAGACGGATCTGCTCCTTCTCCAGGATCTGGCCGGTGGCCTTCCAGAGCAGGGTAATGGCGTTAACGTAGGCCACCTGCGCCTTGATCTGGTTGTTCTTGGCAGCGGCCAGATCGTTTTCCACATCCAGCACATCCTTGGTGGTGGCCAGCCCCACTTCAGCCTTTCGGGCCCAGGCCCGCAGCCGCTCCTCGGCAAAGGCCCTGCCGCGATCCGCCACATCCAGTTGCTTGAAGTTGGCCTCCACCGCCCGGACCGCCGAGCGGACCTGGTTGACGATCAGCTCTTGCTGATTACGTATCTCCAGACCCTTCTGCTCAACTTTAAGACGGTTCTTGCGATATTCGTTCTCTGCGGCCCGATTACCCAGTGGATAGCTGAACGTGAGGCCAACCCCCCAGGTGGGATATTTGGTACTGGAAAGCCGATCCATATCCTGCGGATAGGTAGTACCCAACCCGGCTGAAGATGCCGAGGCTGAAAGCAGCAGATCGGGCCGGGTCCGGTTACCGGCCACCCTGGTCTGCAACTCCAGCAGTTCCAACCCCCGTTGCAGCTCCTTCAGTTCAGGTCTGTGAGCCAGGGCATGTTTGATTTCAGCCTGCTCCACAACCTCGTAACGTCCTTTGGAGGGCACGTCTACCGTTTCCAGTGTTGTGCCCGGCTGAAGCTGCATCAACTGAGCCACCACATCAATCTGGTCACGCACCGCCCGTTCCGCGTCTATCAGCTCCTTCTCGCGGCTGGCCATGCCAAATTCGGCATTCAGGATCTCCATGGCCGGCATCACCCCGGCCTTGACCCGGGCCTGGGTCTCATGCAACACGCGTTGGGCCAGTTCCAGCGAGACCTTGCGGACCTCAAGCTCCTCACGCAGACTGTACAGCTTGAAGTACTCGTTCCGAACCGAGGCAACCGTACTGATCAGTTTGCCCTGCAGCTTCTCCAGCGAGGCTTCCTTGGTGAGCCGGGCTCCATGTATGGTCAGCTCGGTTGCCTCACGGCCAAAGTTTTTCAACAGCGGCTGACTGATGTTCACACCCAGACTTGACTGCCAGTAGTTGGACATACCGATGCCCATGCTGCCCTGATCAGAACTTTGATAGGTATTGTTAAAACCAAGCGTTGCCGTGGCACCACTGGCAAACAGCTGGGTCACACCGGCATTCAGCTGGGTGGTACGGGTCCAGTAGCGGTTATCGGCAAGGGTTGCAGAGTAACTGCTACTATCATTGTAGTTGGTTAAAAACGTGAGAAGCGGGTTATAGATCCCTCTGCTTTTCTGATATTCGGCCTCCTGTTGCGCCGGATTATAGCGTTCCACCTGTAAATCAAGATTCTTTTCAACCGCCCGGGCAATGGCATCGGCAAGCGACAGCCTGACCGTTTCCGCATTGGCCGCACCAGGCAGCAGAAGCAGCACAAGCAACAACAGAGATCGTTTCACAGCAGCACCTCGTTCTGGCCCACAATCAAATAAGGGCGGGATTTTCATCCCGCCCTTATACCACATCTTGTACGCGCCTTTCAAATATCGTCCTCTGTAACGTAATCGGCGTACTCGTCAGCCGACATCAAAGGCTTCAGCTCATCGCGGTCGATCAGTTCCAGCTCAACCAGCCAGCCGCTGTCGTAGGGGTCGTCATTGATCAGACCGGGGTTATCCGGGATTTCATCATTAACCGCCAGCACAGTACCGCTGACCGGCGCATACAGCTCTGCCACCGTCTTGTGGGCCTCGATTGACCCCATGGAGTCTTCCTGATCCACCTCGTCACCTTCAGCAGGCAACTCCACAGCAGCTATGGCACCCAATTCATGCTGCGCATAATCAGTAATCCCCACCACGGCCCGGTTTCCCTCCACCCGTAACCAGACATGCTCCTTCGAGTATCTTAATTCATCCGGAAAATCCATGGGTTACTCCAGTACAATCCGCTCAAGGAACGAGGTATCCACATTCCCCTCGATAAAATCCTTGTTGGTCATGATCCGTTTATGGAAGAAGATGGTGGTCTTGATCCCCTCAATAATATACTCATCCAGGGCCCGCGCCATACGGCGAATGGCATCTTCACGGGTCTCGGCATGCACGATCAGCTTGCCGATCATGGAATCGTAGTGGGGCACCACGCTGTACTGGTCATAGACAAAGGAGTCAACCCGCACCCCCAGCCCGCCCGGCTGATGGTAGGCCGTGATCTTGCCGGGGCACGGGGTAAACTTGAACGGATCCTCGGCATTGATCCGGCACTCGATGGCATGGCCGTTGATCTTGATATCTTCCTGCTTGTACCGCAACGGTAATCCGGCAGCTGAACGGATCTGCTCGCGGATCAGGTCAACACCGGTGATCATCTCGGTTACCGGATGCTCCACCTGGATGCGGGTGTTCATCTCCATAAAATAGAACTCACCGCTCTTGTCCAGCAGAAACTCCACCGTGCCAACGCTGGAGTAGTTGACCGCCTTGGCAGCCTTGATGGCAGCCGCTCCCATGGCAGCACGGGTTTCAGGTTTCAGCACCGGACAGGGTGCCTCTTCAATAATCTTCTGGTGACGGCGCTGGATAGAGCAATCCCGCTCTCCCAGGTGGATACAGTTGCCATGCTTGTCAGCCAGCACCTGAATCTCCACATGACGCGGTTCAACGCAGTATTTTTCTATGTAGACATCAGGATTACCAAAACCGGCCTGGGCCTCGGCCCGGGCAGTGGCGTAGGCATTGGCCAGGGTGGCCTGGGAATGGACTATCTTCATGCCGCGACCGCCACCGCCAGCCGTGGCCTTGATGATCACCGGAAAACCGATCTTTTTGGCGGTCTTGACCGCCTCATCCACTGACTTTACGCTCTCTTTGGTGCCGGGCAGGATCGGCACTCCATGCTCAATGACTGCCTGACGGGCGGAAATCTTGTCCCCCATCACCCGCATGCTTTCAGCAGAAGGACCGATAAAGGTGATGCCGCACTGCTCGCAGATTTCGGCAAATCTGGCGTTTTCCGAAAGGAAACCGTAGCCGGGATGGATCGCCTCGGCATCGGTCAGCTCAGCTGCGCTGATGATGGCGTTGATGTTCAGGTAGCTCTGGCTGCTGGGGGGGGGACCGATGCAGACCGACTCATCAGCCAGCTTGACATGCAGCGAATCGGCATCCGCCGTAGAATACACTGCCACCGTCTTGATCCCCAGCTCTTTACAGGCCCTGATGACCCGAATGGCGATCTCGCCCCGGTTGGCGATAAGAATTTTATGAAACATGGACCGACTCCTAGAGTTTCTGGATGACAAAAAGCGGCTGACCGAACTCAACCGGCTGGGCATTTTCCAGGCAGACCTTGACAATCTTGCACTTGAAATCGGCCTCGATCTCGTTGAACAGCTTCATTGCCTCAACCAGACAGAGTACCTGTCCCTTTTCAACCACCTGCCCCTCTTCAACAAACGGTGCAGCTTCCGGCGATGCAGCACGGTAGAAGGTGCCAACAATCGGGGAGTTGATGGTCTCACCACTCACCTCGGCCACTGGTGCAGCAACAGCTGCAGCTGCGGTCGGTGCCGCTACCGGAGCGGCAGGGGCGGCCACAGGCGCCGACAGGTAGGCAGGAGCCGGGGCCATCTGTACAATCTCGGTCTTCTGGCCACGCTTGATCACAATCTTCTCTTCGGCATTATCCATTTCAAACTCGGTAATGTCGGTCTCGGTGATCATTTTTATCAGCTGTTTCAGGTCTTTCACATCCATGTGCATTCTCCTTCAGTTTGTTCAAAGTATCTGTAGCTGTTTTGAGGCCGTGGTCAACAGACGACAGCCGTCTGCAGTCACCGCCACCGTATCCTCTATCCGCACCCCACCGAAACCGGGGATGTAGATTCCCGGCTCAATGGTAAAGACCATCCCTTCTTCAACAACCGCTTCACTGCGTGGTGAAACAACCGGCTTTTCATGCACCGCAAGCCCTACACCATGGCCCAGCCCGTGGCCGAAGTACTCACCAAACCCCTGTTCGCGGATGTAGTCGCGAGCAACGGCATCCAGATCACGGCACGCTATACCCGGCCGTACTGCAGCAATGGCACGATCATGGGCGTCAAGCACCACCCGGTAGATCTCCTGTTGCCGCTGCCCAACACTTCCCACGGCAACGGTCACGGTTTCGTCGGAATGGTACCCTTGCTGCACCGCACCAAAATCAATGGTCACCAGATCGCCTGCCTCAATCCGCTTGGTGGAAGCCCGGCCATGGGGCATCGCCCCCCGCACCCCCGAGGCAACAATGATGTCAAACCCGGCACCTTCAGAACCACGGCGACGCATGGCGAATTCAAGCTCCAGGGCCAGATCGGTCTCAACCATACCCGGTTGAACCAGCGGCAGCACGCTCGCTAACGCCGACGAAGCCAGGGCAGCAACATCAGCCAACAGCTGCAGCTCCTGCGCATCCTTACAGCTCCTGATCGCATCAAGCTCTTGCCCCAGTGCTACAAAGGTCGTCTCGGGCAGCCGGGTCATCATCCCCTGATGGGTGCTGACCGTAGTATGGGCAGCTTCAAAGCCGACACGCTGCGCCCCTGACTGACGGATCAACTCCGCAATCCCTTCCTGGCGCTGTGCCTGCTCAACCACGGTTACACCGGAGACTTCTTTGCCGGCCTGCACCGTGTAACGTGAGTCGCAGACAAACCAGCCGCCCTCAGGGGTAAGCAGCAAGGCCCCTTCAGAGCCGCTGAAACCGGACAGATAGCGCAGGTTGATCGGCTGTTCAATCAACAGCAGATCAAGATCAGATGCATCAAAGAACTGCTGCAGTCGCTGGCGTCTGCTTTTTAGCATAACTGAAAGCAGCCCCTCAACCGAATTCTCTCATAGCATGAAAGTTGCAGAAGCGCTCCTAGACTAATTTTTAATATGATTGAAAAGAGCCCGCAACCCCAACAGATAACTGTCAGGCCCGAAACCACTGATCTGCCCCAGGGCCAGCGGCGCCAGATAACTATGGTGCCTGAACGGTTCACGTCGATGGATGTTAGACAGGTGGACTTCAACAAAGGGCAGGGCCACGGCCGCAAGGGCATCGCGCAGGGCAATACTGGTATGGGTGTACGCCGCCGGGTTGATCAGTATGCCGTCATACTGCCCCGGCGCCTGCTGTACGGCATCAATCAGGGCTCCCTCGCTGTTAGACTGGAGGAACCCGAGGGTACATTCAAATTCGGCCGCCAGCGCCTCCAGCGCGCCGTTGATATCATCAAGCGACAGAGAGCCGTAAATGCCGGGTTCACGCGTACCCAGTAGATTGAGATTCGGGCCATGCAGTACCAGGATCCGCATGGTCAGCTGACCGATTCCACCAGCTGCAGGGCGCGCATCCGCAGCTGATAACGTGCCTTCCCCAGATTACCCTCCTTTGCCAGGACAAAAGCGGCAAAGAATTCATCGTTCAGCACCCGGATGATCATCCGGGAGCCGGTGGTGCTGATGACAATCTCTTCCATTGCCCCGGCCCCCACCACCTCTATGGTGCGGCGAATCTCTTTTATGACCGTACCGTATTCGACCGCCATGGTCTGCACATCAAACCCGGCCTGACCCTGCTGCACCTCATCAATGGCAATGCAGTCATACCCCATCAGCATTACCGCAAATGCTCCCTCAACCTCTGCCAGCATTGAGGTCAACAGTTCTCTCAGTGACATGTGCGCAACCTCCGGATATTTTCCAGCCATCCTTCCAAGACAACCACGGCATCCGGCTTGTCTGCCTCACCGCGAACAGGTACTGAAACCGGCGGGGCCAGTTGTTCCTCTGCAGCAACCGTCACCTGTTCGGCAGCAGCAGTCGCTGCCTCCTCCTGTTCAAGTACGGCAAGACGTTCAGCAGCCTCACGGTTGTCCGGCTGACGCTCCAGTATCTGCCGATAGATCTCGATCGCCTTGTCGGTAAAGCCCTGGGTCAGATACAGTTCGGCCAGGGTTGAGGTTGCCAGGGGATCCCCGGCGGACTGTGGTGCAGCCGCCGTCTCGAGCGGTTGTGCCCAGATCGATTGAAGATCCTCACCGGATGATACTGGTTCCGATTCTGGTTCTGGTTCCGATTC